>JAJDWM010000203.1 GCA_022825595.1 Bryobacterales bacterium
GGCGCGCGGGTGGCGCCGCTTTCGCCGGAAGCGGCCCGGGTGCTCGCCTGCATCCCGCGGGTGGAGGGGAACCCGCACGTGATTCCGGGGAAGAAGCCGAGCACACACCTGCGGAACCTGAACGACCCCTGGGACCGGATACGCAGGAGCGCGAAGCTGGAGGACGTGCGGCTTCACGACTGCCGCCACTCGTTCGCGTCGCGGGCGCTGGCGCTCGGCGAGGGGCTGACCATGATCGGGAAGCTCCTGGGTCACACGAAGGTGGAGACCACCGCGCGGTACGCGCACCTTGCGCGGGAGTCGGTGCGCGAGTCCGCCGTCCGCATATCCGACAGCATCGCCGCCGACATCCTCAAGGGATACCAGGTGGACGGCAGGGACGAAGCCCCGGCCGGGACGGCGACCTGAGGTCCGAGCCGATGGGCTTTCCCGGGCTGAACCGATCCACAGTCTCATACCTGAAGGTCGCACGTTCAAATCCTGTCCTCGCAACGCCAAAGCCCTCGAAAACACGTCTTCAAGGGCTTTCGTTTCCGAATTTCGCCGTCAATCGGCCTGTCAACATAGTCAACACGGCCGCCCGCGCGGCGGATTCCAGTCAGAACCGGGAGGCGTCAAGGAAAGGAGTGTCCCCGACTGCATTTCGGCGGGGACACGCCTCGGAGCGGGGCACGTTTCGTATGCGTCGACGGGGACCGCAAACAGTCAGCCAAAATGTCAACACCAGAAAAGAAGTCTGAGCGCAGGAGTGCGTGGAAGGCGGCACGGTTTGGCGGCTTGGACTACCGTTTCAGCGGGCGGCCATGTCTCGCCTCACGTCAGCGAACGTTGCCTCTTCAAGATCAGGGCGGGCTCGAATGATCTGTTCGATCAATGCGTCCAAACTCTTCTCCCGGTGGGAGCGCGCTATGCGGCTCGCGTGGCTACCGGCGCGGATAAAGGAACGCTGGTAGCCTTGGCTTCCCGGGTTCGAACCGATTTTCACTATTCCACCGCGTTGTCCAGCTGCTTCAGTCGTCGCCAATTACAAACTCTGGCGAGACTTCCCAAGTTCGGCAAATTTCAAGTTGCTCGGCGATCTCCGCTACGTCATTGAGCGTACGCGAAGGGCCCTCCCTATTCCCACGATGCGTCCAATCTTCCGGTCGCCCGATTTCTGCAAATATCTCCTCGGCTGAGAACAGTTTTCCCCCCGTGAACTCTTTGAAATCATCCTGTTGCTCATCATACAAATACGTAAAGTCCATGAGGTATGGCTTCGACGCCGTCGGTGCGGCTTCTCGGTCCAGGAAGAATTCCTCCCGAACAGCATGGTCTGTGTGTAATACACCCTCGTAACGGGTCCAATCCTTGCCCTCCAGAGTCGCAGGAATGTTGGATAAGGGACACTCAACACCGTCAACCATTGCCCTCCCCTCTGGACCGAGTGGACGCAACCACGTCGCTCGTCCTTGCTCGGGCGGGTCTGCGCCATCTGTCCCACGGGTAGGTGCCGCATTCTGGATCGTGAACATAGCCTGTTTCAATGCCCATTCGCGACTGTCAGTCTTCTGCTCGCACCACTCGCGGAAAGCGATCATGTGTCCGGTACTATTCCCAGTAAACGCAATGCCCCCGGGGAATCGGTGATCGTGCCACCATCGGCCGTCTCCCGCACACGCGAAGTAGTCCAAATTGAACTGGTACCCATAGAACATGCCGTTGATTGGGTCCTTCAGGTAAAGAAAGTCGCTTGTCACCGTATTGGCTTGGCGCGCTACGCGCGAGCCAGTCCACCACCCCGCCAGTTCCAGAATTCGGTCGCTGAATGCGCGGAGGTGGCGGTCAGGAGCCGCGAATGCGACCCGCGGCGAGGCCACTACCAGCACGAAGCTATGAGCTCCCCGGGTAGGATCGAACGCGGCTCTCTGCTTCCACAGTCGCTTCTCCTCCGCGATTTTCTCCGCGATCTCGTGATCACTCCATTCCGACACAGCTCTCTCGGTGAGGAAACAGAAGTGGATCCGACCTTGTTTGGCTGCGACGCGCCCAAACTGACAGGGTTGTCTCCGCAGGCACCATAAGTTCATGCATTCGGCCATTTCTGCTTCTGTCGCAGCACTATTGTGGAGTATCGCATTCGCCTGAAGTAGATCATCGCTGAACGGGTGCGAAAGTCGCCAAGCATCGCCCGACAGGCGCGCGACCAAGTCCGCTACAGAAGTCATCGGTCCTCCTCTCCACCTCCAACGAGCCGTCCTCTCGGAGCATTCTCCCGTGCCACCAAGACTGGTACCGCGTACGGCGCCGACGCGACCTTCGCCACATCGAACGCATCGCGCATCGTCTGACCGTCTCCCAAGGCACCATACAATGCCCGGCTGAACGTGATGGCAGTGGAGTCTGAGACATTGTTCGGCCACCCGACGGCATACTCCACGACCCCCGCAACCACCAGATCACGTGCAAACCCTTCCGACTCACACGCGTTCAACACACACAATACTATGTCTTCTTTAACCGCCCTCAATACTGTGACGAATTCTTCTACACTGAGAGGACTCTCGTTCGTCAATCGCTGATGGTCCTCAATGATCGAAAGACTACGCTCGTTTCCATGTCCGGCGAAGTGTACGATCTTCGGCCGATGACGATACACGTGGGCAAGTCTACCCCGGGTGGCAGCCAGGATAGGTTGGCCTAAAGAGATAGAGCCTCTATGTTCACTTGCGTGTAACGCCTCCTGGATCGCATGATACTCATTGGGTATCTGGATCTGATTCTGTTGGGAGCCACCTCGATCTCCAGCGATGAATAGGATCGTTACCGAGTTCCTTCTAGCCGTTTCGTTGGTAAGCTGCTCTTCGCGTCGCGGTGTATCGTTGATGATCGCCGACGCCGGGAACACATCGTCGACTTCGAGCGATGGTACTCGGACATTTCCGCTCAGTACGCGGACCTTGAAGTGGCACTCGAAGCCTGTCGAAATTGCACCGCTTCTTAGCACCTTGTGGAAATTGGGTAAGGCGTCCCGCCGCTCGCTGAACGCTCTGGCCGCACCGAGCACACCTGTTGTGTGGATACCGTTCACGAGGACCACCGTGGACTCCTTGTTCAACGGGTTGGGAAACCGAGCGAAATATCCAATGTCTTCACGTATTCGCGGTTGCATCGTAGTATCGCTGCTTGCGCCACCTCGGTACGCCGCGGTGAGTTCCAGCGATGCACCCTTCCTCGTGGTTACCGTCATGCGCTCACAGTCATTGGAATAGGATACTCGCGAGTCGATAGCCTCCATCATTTCCTTGCAAACGCTATTTCCGATGTCGGAAGTAGAACCGGGGCCGCCGACAACGACCAGGTTGCCGCTCGTATGCCCCGCAGGGAGATCACCAGAGCTAAAGTGTTCGATTGTCGCGTTGGGATAGTGTCGTGAAAGAAAGACCATAAGCTCCAGTAGCGCGTCTTGGTCACCGAGGTTGTCCATGTATGTGTAATCGGGACTTGCGCGACCCGCATACTCACTGGGATGATGGTCTTGTGGGCATACCACCCAGATGGTGCTCGTTCCCCGCGGAAACCAGAAGCGGAAGATCAGTTCCTCTTGGATCCGCGCCTCAGGGACCGCCCGAAATAGCTCCGTCTCGAAAGTAGAACCGGATTCGAATAGCTCATTCATCGAACGATAAAGAACTGGTTCCGAGACTCCCCAATTCAGTCTCTTGGCGAAATGTTCGGATTCGACATCGGCTACAACTATTGCGGGCACGCGGGCACCTTCCAAGCGTCCAGCTTGTAATGCCAGCTTCTCGTCAATCTCACTCGTATCAAGAACGGCCATGGTGCAGACAGAGCGCCAGTCCCGAACCTCGCCGGCTTCCTCGGAATTCACGAACGTCGCCTCAACTTCCACCGCTGGATGCTTTTCCCTAAGTCTTTGTTCGACGTGTGCGACTACTTTGGTCACGCCATCGCGAAACCCATCAACGGCGCGCTTGTCCCACCCTACACTGTGCACCGCAAGCACGACAAGCCGTAATGCATCGGTTCCCGCGTTCACATATCCCCCAGCTTGATCAGCCCACGAAAGTCGGCAATCGGCCGCAGTTTTCCATCCCGAAGGAGCATCCCTTCCGGCACATCGCATGTTACGCGTTCTCCTGCGGCTACGTAAGCGCACGGTCCTATTGAAATCTCGCCGATCAGGATCGCGCCGACTCCCACAACACTACCACGCCTGATGGTCGGGGATTTCTCAACTGTATTGTCCCAGTCGCCGGTTGTATCGGCGTGCGCATGCGCTGTTTCGCCTTGGAATCGGACCAAGTCTTCGACAACCGTCCGGTCGACTAACTCTCCGGCAATGACGCAGTTCTCGCCCACCGAAACCTCGTCGAAGATCTGTGCGCGATAGAGTACGCGGGTTCCCGCTCCGATCCGCGTTCCGTAAGATATCCGGCAGTAGTGGTCTACCTGCACGCCGGCTGCAAGTTGCACACCGCCTTCGATTAGACAGAAAGCGCCAATGCGTACGCCATCCCCAACGCGAACAGGTTCTTCACCATCTGTATCGTAGCCGACGTAGCTGCAAAAGCCGACCGACGCGTCTCCGTCGAAGCGGGTCGTGGAATGGACGCGAGCCTCTTTGTCGATCTGAACCGTCATCCTTAGTCTGCCTCCTCAACAAATTGCGAGATGATGTTCCACACTTCCCGATGCTTTTCCTTAGTCGCCGGTGACGAGAGATCGTCATCGTCGCCCACTGCGAATCCGTGGTCGGTGCCCGGAATATTGATCAGCGCACAGTGCTCGTACATCTGTGCGAACCGCTCGGACGATGAGTACGGCACCACCGAGTCTGCGTCGCCGTGGACGATGAGGGCGTTACATTTGAGTTGCCGCAATCCTTCGGCCCCGGAGATGAAAGGGAGCTCGTTCAACAGTGCACCGCCATACCGAATCCCATCCGTCTCCACGTACCCCTGTTGCTGGAGGCTTTGGACCATTTCTTCACACAAGTTGCCATCTACGATTGCCCCATGCTGGCCCAACACATCCTCTTGATAATCTATCACAGGCGCCAACATGACCAACGACTTGACAGGAACCACCGTTTTTGCGGCCCAATACGCTGAGAGGCCACCACCAAAGCTCATGCCGACTGCATGAACGTATGATGCGTCCGCGCGCGTCAGTGCCGCCGCCGCTGCTGCCTCTATGTCGTTCACGATCCCCGACAACGTCATCGCCTCTATCGGTAGTTTGCTCGGACCGTGGCATCGATACTCGAACCTCAATGACGGAATCCCCTTCCCCGCCAGATGTGCCGCCAGCCCGGAGAAGAGACCAAATTCGTCTCGCGTTGACGTGATCCCATGGATCAGGATCGCGATTACGTCTGTTTCAACAGCACCATTCGTGTAAGTCCCCTCCAACGAAGTACCGTCGAAACTCCGAAACCGTAGCGTCGCGTCCACTATTTCCTCCCTTCGACCGTCATCTTCGCTATGACGCGTTGTACGGTCTCGTTAGCAGGTAGCCCGGAAAAAGACTTGTGTTTAGCGATTGCGTCCTTGCACCATTCTGTTAGTATCATGCGTTCATTTGTTGCCAACTCTCCAGAGCGCATTACGGCCTCAACCGCACGCAAGCCGCAAGCATTCAGATATGAGTGAAGTCGTGCGGTTAATGTCGATTTGCGAACGACTTCCAACAACTCTCCAACACGTGCGGTTGGAAGCACCTCACGACTGGGTGTATGGCACGCAAGAGCACAGAGTGCCGCTATAGGAGGCCGTTTATCCCCACTCAAATATTCCGTCAAACAATCCCACACAAGGTCGCCCGCGATCTCAAACAATACATCATTGTAGGTAGATCGCCGGACTCTTGGCGGCGCATGCTGTACCAACTGTTCACTGCGTACGACTCGGACCCTTCCGCTGATATTGTGCATCAAACACCACAACCAGTCTTCGTTATACCCAGGTGGAAACGCGAAGACCTGTGTCGGATGGATATTGAACGCCATGTATCCGGCGCTCACGACACCGTAATCGACGTCCCCTACGCCATCCTGTCCGACTGTTATGGAAAAAAGTTCATCGAGCGGCGTCTCGTCCGTGACCTGCCGCAACTTCACTCTTCGAAGCGCGTCGCGGAGTCGAGTGAGTGTGTCCATTTCTGATTGGCCACCGATCTCCACGCCAACGATCACGCCCTGAGACCCTCGAGTCAGTTGTTTAAGATGCTTGTGCGTCATTTCTAGATCAAAACCGCAGATATCGTCATCAATGAGAACGGTCGTTCGTGCCCTTACCGCTGTCGAGAGGAGAAGAGCAAGGTTCCTCAACGGCGCAATGTCCCGCGGAGCCGTCCTGGATTGCCACGCCGGTGCTGATTCAACCGTCACGTCTGCGATTTCCTCGTATAGTCGGGCTGGTATGAGGTGCGTGACCATCGCGGGGGACTTGTGCGCTACCGTAGCGAGTACCGCGGCATTCTCCTCGACAACTCCCAGGCTTGAATCATCCAGTACCGTCAAGACGTCGCACGGCGTCATCTTCATGACCGCTGTGTCAACACTACGTTCGAGCACCTCAGGTCGGTCCCGCGTGAGGATAACTGCGTGCACGCGTACCGAATCAACTTCGGCCATTATTCACCGGTCTGGATATGGCGATCGAAGAAGTCACGAATGGCCGTCATGGTCCTCAGCTTCAACATTTCGTCGTTACCAATACTGACTTTCAATACCTCTTCAATGGCGGTAATAACATTTACGTGCCCAAAGCTATCCCAACCGTGGTCCCGATACATCGCAGATTCTATGGAGAGTGTGTCTTTTTGACACTTAAGAGCTTTCGCAACAACATCAAACGGATCTGGTGCTGCAACGCGCGATGTCACGATCCTATCTCCTTGAGAAGTGCTTGACGATCGATCTTCCGACTCAGATTCCGTGGAAGGCGCGGCAATGCGTGGATTTCCTGTGGGATGGCGTGAACCGGGAGTGACGATCGTAAGGAGGCCCGGATCTGTTCCTGATCGAGTGGCTCCGTCGATTCGACGAAGGCATGCAACTCCGCGCCGGAGAAGACGGTGTAAGCATCGGGGAAACCCAACTGACGAAGGCGAAAGTCAATCTCGCCTAGTTCGATGCGTTCACCATGGATCTTTATCTGACGATCAATGCGTCCCGAACAGTACAGACGACCGTGCCGACGCACACCCCAATCCCCGGTAGAGTAACATCGCAGGGTGAACAACCCGTCGACTTTGATCGTTTCAAAAGCGGCCCGGGTTCCCTCATCGTCACGCCAATACCCACCGCTGAGGAAATTACTGGTGACAACGATTTCACCTTCGTCGTCGCGATTGTCGCCACGCAGGCCGATGCTCCAGCCGGGGATCTCGTCGCCGATAGCAGCCGACTCCAACTCACACGAGTCCATGAAGTTTTCGGAGGTCAAGTGGTTGAGTGTGTTGAAGCCGACAGTTTCGGTGGTGCCATATGTATTGAACACTTCGAGATCGGGGCAGGCGTTGAACAAAGCCTCAAGTTGCTGACGACGCAAGGGCTCTCCGCAGAAACTCATCACACGTAGAGAGGCGAGATAGTCGTTTGTCAGCTGACCGGCACCCATCATGAGGTCAAGCACACTGGGAACTGACTGCCAGACCGAGATACACTTTTCTCTGACGGCTGTGGCCGGCCTCAATCGCTGCGCCCCACTCACGGGAACCAAAGTGCCAGACTGGGTAAGGGCCATGAAGACATCCATGACACCGAGATCATGCGCGAGACTCGACCATTGTCCCCACTTCTCACCCGGAGACAACTTAAAGTAGTTCTGGCATACGCCAAGGAAATGGGACAAACTTGGACGGCTGATTTTTACGCCCTTTGGTCGGCCCGTAGAGCCGGATGTAAAAACGACGTAAGCCACGTCGCTACCGGTGGCCACGGGGCCCCCTGATCGCTTTGCCAGCGGTTTCAATACGTCGGCCCGTGGCGTTGGGGTTGGCAGGTTAGAGAGAAATCCTGGCGGCGTGGAAGCATACAAGACAACCTCGGGAGCAAAATCCTCGCAGATCATTGCGTTCTGCGCCTCAGGCGCTGTGAGGTCAAGAGGACAGAATGTGCCTCCCGCGATAAGAGAACCTAGCATTGCGGCATACGCCTGCTGCGAAGGCGGTAGGGCAACCAGTACCCGAGGGCATGGATTTTCCGTGAGATGATGTATGGTTGCGGCCAATTGGAACGCGAGTGACTCCAACTCCTCGTAGGAGTGCACACCGTTGGCTGTCTCCACGGCAGGTACTCTACGACAGTCCCGCACACACGCAAAAAATGCTTCCAGAAGGTCCACTGGTTCTTGACCGAAGGATATAACCGACATGTCCTAGACTCTCATCCTTCCGCTAGCAACAAACAGTGTCAAGTTGCGCTGTATTGGTCCTCTTTCCTCTCGTGGAGTGGTACGACGAGTACTCCTAGGACGGGCCATCTTTCATTCCGTCCTTAGGCTCGACGCAGCTTCTGTAAGCTGACACTAGGTGTCAACATAGGCAAATTTTTTTACAATGTCAACTGCCGTTCGATACCGCACGGATAGAGGCCGTCTAGACGGATTCTCGCCACCACTGAATTAACATCAAAAATATCGGACAACAGCCGGATGGCGCGCTCCCGACTGTCCACCGCTAACGTCCGGTTGGCCGCAAACCCTTGTCTAATCAGAAGTGAGTTGAGCGCTTGCTCCACGAGCGATTTCGGAAGCAGCAGGGTGGACATTGCTAGGTTCGCCTGAAACTCCCACCAACGGTAAGGAGGTTTCCTCCCCGTCCCTGCTCCAACGCCCGAAACACCACCCTCACGGCATAGAATCTTTGGTACATCAGCCGTGACAGCGTCACCAAAGAGCAGTTCCGGCAGAGCGCCGAAGGCAAAGAGATGGGCATGCAGCAGACCGTGGCCGCTCTCGTGTGCCAACGTCGTTCTTAAGCGCCGCTCCGCAGGTTGAGTACCGTCCTCGTCAAGAGCCCGCGCAACCACAATCTGCTCGACACCCTTGTCGCCGAAGAGAGTGAAGCCAAGAAGGCCGGCCGGCAGATCTTCATAGGAAGGTCGAACCTTGAATCGCTTCTCGACGAACCGGTCGATCCGTATTGGCGCAGGCTCGGAGGGGTACAGATCACACCGCGCCAGTTCATCCCGGCAAAGTTGTTCAATCTCTTCGCGCTTGAAGAATGGCTTCTCTGCGAATGGTCCGGTGGTTGTTCCGTACGTCTTCATGGTTTCTTGCTTCGGCGTCTGAGGAACTCAAGGAGATCCTCTGCACTTACTGCCTCGTCAACCACCTGACGCAATGCAAACCCCATCTTGGGATCATTCGCTACGATCCGCTTCAGTTCTTGAACAGGTGCCCGAGAGTCATGTTTTTTGAGTTCTTCAACCGTCGTGTCCAAGTTCGTGGCCACTCGGGCAAGGACCTCCTCAGAAGGATGACGTCGGCCAAGCTCAACGTCCGACAAGAACGGCGCTGACACCTCAAGGTGCCTTGCCAGTTCTCGAACAGACAGATCCTTCTCCTCGCGCAGTTCTCTAATACGTTCCCCGAGTGTCTTCATGACGGCACCCGTAAGCTTACACCTGACGGGGCAAGCCAGTCAACCAATCGTCTCGCGTATGAAGTCTCGTGAGAGAAATCGGCCGATGGCTTTCGTAGTTTCAAGTGTTCCGAGACGTCACGAAGATCTGTTCCTTTCAACCGAGCTTGAGACTCGGACCACGCTCGATTATTAAGTGCCGGGCACCGCCGTTCAAGGTGCCCGCCGAGGCCAGCATGGATCCCACCCGAGGTGAGGCGGGTTGTCGAACTGTGAGCTCCGTCAAGATTGCGCGTTCTTCTTCTACTGCCGCTCACCTCCCGGCCGGCGAGGCAGGCGCACCGCCGGCGCGCAGCGCGACCACCAGCGTTAGGGCAAGGGCGCCGGCTCCGAGCGCGCCGAGTCCCGCAACTCCCAGGCAGCGCTCTCCGGGCGTTCGCCCCGAACAGGGCGTAGAGCGCGCAGGCTGTGCAGGCGGGCCACCCCCGTCCTAGGCCCCCACTACCATGGTGCGGAATTTCAATATCTCGAACACCGCCCCACCCAGCCCGAGCCGCGCTGGCGGTAGAGCGCGAGGCCGCCGTCGTCGAGACGGATGGCGAGAGCGATGGCGAGCCCGAACTCCGCCCACACCGGCGCCAAAAGGACCAGCGCGAGCCCCAGAAGCGCCAGGTCGAAGGGCCGCTTGTAGCCGCCGCGCACCGGCGGCGCCATCCCCCCGGCGACCCGGCCGCGCGCACGCACGAGCCCGAAGGCCCTCTCACCCGCCGGCTCCTCGCCGGGCGCCCTCCCACGCCAGCGCTTCTGTCCAGGCCAGAGCGGTGGAGACCACCGCGTCGAGGCCGTGGCGCGCCCGCCAGCCTGGAAGGCGCCTGATCCGTTCCGGCTTCGCCACCGCCCGCGCCACGTCGCCCGGCCGCCGCGGCCCCTCGCGGACCACGAGCGCCCGCCTCGACACCCGTTCCACCGCCGCCAGCACCTCCCGCACCGAATGCCCCCGCCCGGTCCCGCAGTCCGCGACGAGCCCAGCCGCCCCAAGCTCCAGCGCCCGGAGCGCCGCCACGTGTGCTGCCGCCACATCGCTCGGATGCACGTAGTCGCGAACGCACGTGCCGTCGGAGGTGTCCCAGTCCGCGCCGAACACCGTCACCCCCTCCCGCAGCCCCAGCGCCGCCTCGCACGCTGCCTGCACCAGTCCCCGGCCCCGTCTCGGCCCGGCGCGGAGTTCCGGGTCGGCGCCGGCCACGTTGAAGCAGCGCAGCACCGCGCAGCCTCGGCCGGGCCCGGCGAACACCGCCCGCGCGGCTTCCTCGGCCGCAAGCTTCGACGCCCCGTAGGCGTTCACGGGACCCGCCCCCGCGCCGTGCGCCGCCGCGCTCGAGGTCAGCACCAGCCGCCGCACCTTGCCCGCCCGGCACGCCTCCACGAACCCGGCGCCCGCCGCCGCTCCGCGAAGGATCCGCGCCGCGGGCTCGTCCACCCCCGAGGCGTCCGCCAAGTGGATCGCCGCCGCCACCGAGCGGCGCTCGATCAGCGCCTCCACTGCCCCACGGTCGCCCGCGTCCGCTACCGCCAGCTCCACCCCGGCCGGAACCGCCTCGCCCTGGCCGCTCGAGAGGTCGTCCACTACCACTGCCCGGTAGCCCGCCTCCACGAGCGCCAGAGCCACGTGGCTCCCCACGTAGCCCGCACCCCCGCTCACCAGCACCGCCGGACCGCCAGGCTCCCTCATCTTCCCCTCCACGCCGCGGCTCAGCCGGGACCGCGCCGCAGCGCCAGCCGGCGCATCCCCGGCGTGCGCAAGATGCGCTCCTCCACGGCGGCCTCCAATGACCGCAGCCCGCGCCACGCCCGCGCTGGCAACGTGCGCAACGGCCGGGGCCCCCGGGCGGCGCGCCCCGACACGGCCACCGCCGCGCGCCCGTCGTCGAAGCCCCATCCGGTGAACTCCTGGTCCGCCGCGTAGATCTCCTCTCCTCCACCACGTGCCGCGCCGAGCCGTCGTAGTGCGCCGCGTAGCGGCACATGCGCTCCGCGCCGACCTCCGTCCCCGACGCCCTCCGCCACGAAAGCGGCGCCCCGCGCAGACCCAGCAGGTCCCGGAGGCGTTCGAAATCCTCGTCGATGCGCCCGGCCGAGCCGATGAACGAGAGCGGATCGCCGTTCGCCCTCCGAACCCCGGTACCTCCAGGCTGGGAAGTCGTTGTCGTTGAGACCGACTTCGGTCGGTAGATCTCGCCGCTCTGCTGTGTTTCGGGTCCCCGCCGTCATTTGGATCGACTACCTTCGCACCCGTCAAAACATTGAGAAGAAACTCTTCTGCGCCTTCAGCTTTAACACATCGTTTACCGCTATCGTGTTTGCCTTGCGGCGCGTGCCGCCAGCCGGCGTGAAAACCTCTATGTCCGGGTTTTCAATGATCGCGGCGTGAACATCTTCGGCATGCGCCGGGGTGATGTTGTAAATGTTTTCGTAGAAGTCAGCCATCCCCAAAACATCGCCGGATTCAGAGATGAAGCGGGGGATGTCATCGAGGAGTTGGCCCTTGGCCCTATGGCGCCCCTGCTCATCGAAGAGGTAGAGCATGCCACCATCATCAGGATCAAAGGAAAGCATGTTAAGTCCCGACCGCCCGAAATGAGCTTGGGCGCTGCTGTTGTTGTGCAGGATGTTGTTGTAGACCTGACGGGCTCTGTAGAAATTCGCGAGATGGATCAGCCAGTACCGCCAGCCGTCAGGATTGTTGATCGAGAACGGGCTGACGAACGGCGCGCAGGTTCGGAACGCCTCAAACACAAGACGTTCTGCAGCCCCAAGCCATGATCTCTTGTTCATGGCGCCCTTAAGGCCCTCGAGGTCGTCGCCGTCAAGACCGACATGGGCGAGTTGCGTTGCCAGAAGCGTGGGTTCAGACTTCCGCAGGAACGAGATCAGCGCTTCGATCGCGAAGGTGTAGAATACCTCTACCGAGCGATAAGAGCGCATGATGTCGACAAGTGTCTTGTGATCGACGTGGCGGTGACCGTACTGGTCAAGATTGAAGAGAACGTTCCTGTAGCGACCTCCGGAAAGAAGTCGCTTTACCACCGGATATCCGTTCTCGAATTGCTGGTTGAGATACTCGACTCGAAGATGGAGTTGGGGAACGGCTTGTTTGATCGCGCCACAAAGCGGCGCCACGTTGCCCTTTAGAATTTCAACCACGTCGCGGTCAACGTCATTCAACACGAGAAGGCACTCGATTTCGATCACGCCGAGTCCCTTGACAGCGCGCTGTGCGTTCACAAACTCCGTCGCGTTCCTGAGTTCCTCTAGGAAGATAATGGGCGAACCCGGAGCCCCACAACCGTAACGGCCGCCGCCCGCGAATCCGTCGACTATGGCAAGGCGAAAGCGCGATTGCTGAGGGAGTTGACAGCGGACGATCAGATATTTGAAGACGTATTCGCGCAGAATCTTGTGTTTGCGGCGCGAGTGATCCTCGAGGGTGGCGCCCTCCGTCCATTTGTAACGCTTCTCGACCATCTCCGTTTCGTAGGCGGGCTATATCGCTACGGACATTGCCGGCATCTCGTCCCAAGTCTTGCCACGGTATTCGCGGCCATTTGCTTTTTTCGATCGGCGCTTGTTGTCCTTGCCCCACGTGCCCCACTGTTTAAAGAAGAAGGCTGTGTCGTTCCGAACGCATTGGCTATGGATTTCATCGATCCATTCCTCTCGGATTGGCCGCGCCGCTCTTCCACTTTCGCCGCCAACAATTGCCCAGTGAATTCCGGCAAGTTCAACTCCACCGACTGGACCGATCAGGGGCTCAAAGGAGACGAAGCGAATTGCAGCGGGCGTCCGGCGTAGGTGCTCCAGTCGCCCGACGGCTTCTTTGTTCTCGACGCTCGTTCCAAGCCAGACATTCGGGAGAACCGTCTCTATTTTGTTGGAAACGATCTCGGCCATGCGTTCAGGGCGTTTCGTCAGAATTTGATAGCTGTGGCGAGGCGTGTCGCGCATGACCTGCCAAACATCCATTATGAGCGTATCGTTGACGCGCTCATGAAAGAGATCGCTCATCGAGTTGACAAAAATCTTGCGCGGCTTCTTCCACGTCAGAGGTAGAGCAAGGGCGTGGCGATCCTCTTTAACGACACCGTTCCAGAGGGTGCGCTTGCCGCGCCGTCGCGTTAAACCCGCGTATTTCTTGACCCCCATGGCCTCCAAGCGCTTCGCCATTGCCATTGCATAGCAGTGGGTGCACCCGGCCGTTACCATCGAGCACCCGGCCACGGGATTCCAGGTCGCGTCTGTCCACTCTATCTGGGTCTCCGCC
>JAJDWM010000237.1 GCA_022825595.1 Bryobacterales bacterium
CTGTGGTCAATGCCCCGACCGGCGAGCGTTCCACATGAGCATCGTCGTACCAGAGTGGACCGAAATTCGCGCTGATTTCGCCATAGAGGTCGAAGAGATGAACGTGCCGCTCAAAGCGCGCGGCAAAATCGAGCAATTCCGCGCGGGCGAGTTCATAGCCGTATAACGACAAGGGAAGGAGTACGATCTCAGTGTCCCGATCGAGGATGCGCTCAATCATCGACACCAGGACGTTGACCTCGCCCCGTCTATAGGCAGCCTCGAAATCGTATGGATAGACAATGCCGCCGGGGCTGTTGGACTGCCAGTCTTTCAATGCGCGGGCTTCCGCTTGCCGGGCGACATCTATTTCCAGTGCCTGGACAAGGTCCGCCAAGCCGGTATCCGGTTCGAACTCTCCGTAACTGAATGCGAAGTCGGATGGCCACTCAGCTTCACGTCTCCAGTCATCGCGTGTGCAGGCGGAAAGCTCCCATTCCTGGTGCGGATCGCGAAGCGCCTGGTAGATCAGGGCTCCCGACCGCAGGGCAACGCCTTTCAGACGTTGGCTCCAAAGATTGAGAACACTTTCGCTCCTCGTGAACGGCATCGCGACGGAGGGCTGGCTGAGAAGTTGTTCAAATCGGAGAAGGTTGACATCCCGCAGATAGTTGTAGTCTTCCGGGGCAAGCGCGAGGCCGCGTTGGGCTAGGCGGTTGATACTGCGTTCGGTCATGAACATGATTTCGAGCACCACGACCGCGGGAGACCCGCGCGCCTCCAGATAGTTCTCCAGAAGCCCGCTCATCGTCCTCAGCGGATTGCGGCCGAGAGACAGGCGGTCGACGCGGACCCGGCGACCGAGTTCCATGCTCAGGATGTGCTCCATGGCCACCGGGTCGACGGCCACCCCGATCCTGCTGCTGCCGACAATGAGAACGTCTGCCGCCGGTTCGCTCGCTTGGGAGAGCAGCAGGTTGCAGCGACCCATCGCATTCGCCGGCCCGGTCCGGTTCCCGTCGAGCCAGAGAAGACCCGAAATCAGGGCAGCACATCCGGCCAACAGGATGACGCGGAACATAAATGAAGCCCTGTCAGGTGTTCGGTGCGATGCGCTCATGCAAGGCGTGTCGGTCGAGCTTCCCGTGTGCCGTGAGAGGGAGAGCATCGATCACGACTGTTCGGCGGGGCAGCATGTAGCCGGGAAGGCCGAGCTCCTGGCTCGTTAGTTTCGGTGCCTCGCGGTTGCTGACAAGAAACAGAATCAGCTCGGTCGGGTGCCGCGGTGGATGAGCAATGACGGCGAGCGAGTCCGATCCCAGTCGCTCTCGCAACCGATGCTCGATCTCCAGGAGTTCGATTCGGTGGCCGCCGATCTTTACCTGAAGGTCGAGCCGATCAAGGTAATAGAGCCGACCTCCTCTCGATCGAACACGATCACCCGTACGATAAAAGTGCAGGCCCGTGCTGTCCGCGATGAACGGCGAGGGCAGGCCCGGATCGAGGTAGCCGGCAAAGCGCTGCGGTGTCGCCAGCAGCAACTCGCCGACGATGCCGTTCCGTTCAGGAGAAACGGGGACGACTTCTTCGTCCACGAGCAGCGCAGCCGTGCAATCCGGAAAGGCGGTCCCGATCGAGACGACCCCTGCCTCTGCAATGTCGGGATGGTCCCGCCAGCGCTGGGCCGTGACGGCGACGGTGCACTCGGTCGGCCCATAGGTGTTCCAGATCTCGGTGCCGCACGCCGCCCTGTTCCAGTCTCTGGCAAGCTGGTCGGTCAGCGCCTCGCCGTTGAACATGCTCAGTCTGAGCGTGCCGAGAGAGTCGCGGTCGGCGGCACCGTTTTGGAGCGCGACGCGCGCCAATGACGGGACCGACACCCAGACTGTAATTCGGTTATTCGCCACAAATCGGGCGGGGTTGAATAGATCGATCTGTCGGGCCGGACACAAGGTGCATCCGTTCAGAAGCGCGAGATATATCTCGTGAACGCTGAAGTCGAAGGAGAGTTCGCAGAACTGCGAACACACGTCTTCGGGTCTGTAATCGATGACCGCGCCCAGATTCTCGATGAAGCTCGCGAGATTGTCGTAGGAGATGGGTACGCCCTTCGGCTCGCCCGTCGAACCCGACGTGAAGAGGATGTACGCAATCCCCTGATCTTCGTCGCTTACACCCCAGCCGACTGCACCGCCCGCCCATTCGTCGACCGGGAGGTCGGTGTCCGACACGACGGTATTGTCCGGTGCGATGCCAAGGCCGGTCGCCAAGTCCCGGTTGGCTTGCGTGCACACCATGACGTCGACACCTGCCTGCCTCAGGATGCTCCGCAGCCGGCTCGGCGGGTACTTGGTGTTCAGCGGAACGTACGGGCGGCCGAGGGTAATGGTGGCCCACATGGCGGCATAGGCCGTCGCCGAGCGATCCAGCAGCAATCCGACAGGACCGCCCTGTGCGCGCTTCGGGTTCCGCAGTCCATGGCAGAGCCTCCCGACGAGCCGGGAGAAATCGCCGTAGCTCAGGCTTTCTCCGGGCGCACGAACGGCGGTTCGCTGGGCGTAGCCGTCGATAGCTGTCTGCATCCGCGCGAGGAGCGCCTTGCGGCCGCCATGACCGGACATCAGACAGTCATCGCTTCCAGATAACGATGAAGCGACGCGACCGAAATGTAGTGCACCGCGTCATCGAAATCGGGATCGATATCGAAGGCCTTGTTGATCGCGCAAAAGACACTCATGAAGGAGAGAGAATCCCATTCGCCGACCGTCTCCATCGAGGCTGAAGGACCAAGGGTCAGTTCCGCATTGCCGCTCTCATGACGCAATGTCGACTGGATGATTTCGATAATGCGCGCCTCCAGTGAGTCAGCCATAGATTTCGTCCTCCAAGGGGCGTGCTCGTTCCGCGTAGAATGCCTGTTCCACCGCACTCCAGCTTGCGACGCGGCCGATCTGATAGGAATGACGCTGATTGATCTTCGATCCCGAAAACTCAAGACACCCCGAAAGCGTTGCAGGGGAGAGAATCTCCATCTGCTGCAGCAAGTCTGTCCAGAATTGCTTCGGTCTTTCGACTAGGTCCTCGAAGAAGAGTCGATGGCAATTCACGTTGTCGCGAGCGAACCGGTGCAGGTGTCCATTGACTGCCGTCCAGAGCCAGGTGTTGCGCTGGATGGCGGACCACTTCGGCCATAACACGTGATCCCGATGGTCAGGCGCCGGCTTGAGCCTGCCAAGAGAGATAAACTTTTCGCGGTTTGTGAGCTGCTTGGACCGATCCGGCCAACCTGCCGGCTGCGGGTCCTCACCACTCATGATCGTCGCTGATCGGACGAACCCCTCGCAGCGACGAAAGATAACGAACAACAAGGCGTTCGGGTGGCGTCTGGCAATCGCCGCCACCAAGGGCGCATTGTAGAAGGCCGCATCCACAATCATTTGCGCTCCGTCGGCGGCGGCGCTGAGGGCGGCCAAGTCGCGCTTCTCGGCGACGAGCCGGTCGGCATAGTCCGGATCGTGCCAAGCCTTGCGATTGTGAACATTGATCAGGGGCAGCCGCGGAATCCGCCCGGTGCCCAGCCGATGGCCCTCGTGCAGCCCTACCACGTCCGGCAGTCGGTCAAGGCACTCCGCCAGAAACATCGTCGCGGTGCGGCCGGTGCTCGCGCAACAGACAAACCGAGTCGTCGCGGGCGCGGGAATGCCGTCCGTTGCGCGTCGGGAGGAAATGCAATCACGCACCACTGTCTGCAACTCTCCGTGCCATAATCAACTCTCTTGCTGTGGCCTCCGACTGAAGCAGTGGTCCCAGGGAGCGGCCGGCTTCATGCGCTCGACTTGGGCGGCGTGCCGAAACGATCTTCATCCAAGCGATTCGGGGGCGATCAAGCGATGAACGTAGGCGCATTGCTCGACTGTTATGTCCGACAGAAGATCCCTCATCACACTTGTAGATTCTCTTGCGTCAGTTTCTTTTCAGCCGGCGGTTACCGGGACACCTGACGCACCACGCCCGCGCCTTGTCCAGAGCAGCGCGTCCACTACGTAGTGATGAAAGTTGATGATCTGATACAGAACGATCGTCGCCGAGAACCCCGCGAAGAGCAGCCAGTCGATGGTCCGCAGAACCCCCCAATAGAACGCGCCGGTGATAGCGAGGCAAACCAGCAAGTACAGCCACAACCGCCCACTTTGGCTGATATACGACAGGAATCGCGCGTTTGGATCCCGCCCCCGTGCGAAACGCTTGTTGTTGAACATCCAGACAAAGAGGATGTACTGGTAGTTGTGCCAGATGTTGATCATCAGCCATCCTAGGGTGATGTCGGATATCCAGACGTATCCGAGGCCGAAGATCGCGAAGTGAGTCAGCATGTAGAGTGTGTGGACGGTGGCGAGGCGTCCGCGCCAGAGGGCCACCAGACGCCGCCCAGCCCAAACCAGAAGTAGCGCCCCCATGACGTAGCCCGCGGCACTGGCGACCGACTCCGGGACCGGAAACGTCCAGAGTGCCATGCCGATGAAATGCTCGTGGTCCTGGCTGGAGCGAAGCAGAATTCCGTAGACCGGCATCGCGAAAAAGATCGCCTGGTCGAGCCATCCGTCCTCGTAGAGACCGTCCGGATCCGTCCGGCGATAGGCGCGTGAAATTCCCCAGCTCTGCCGCGTGTAGTGCCACCATTGCCAGTAGAAATAGATCGTTACGATGACCCAGATCCCGACCGTCCAGGCGAGCATAATGGTGACCGCGGCGATGACCGGGACGAGGTAGACGATCATCCACCGGTGCTCACGGAAGCTCGCCTTGTCAAAGCAGAGCCGCGTGTAGGTGGAGATCACATGGTGATAGCCGAGCACCCAGAGATCGACCACCAGGATCGGGTAGAACCAGGACGGTTCATACAGGATCGCGGCTCCACAGAGCAGCGCTAGAGAGATGCCCCCGAAAATGAGTGCGCTGTCGAAACCGGCGCCGCGCAGCCACGCCAGGGAGGACCGCGGCTCGCTGTGCGATGCCGCAATCGGCTCACTCGGTCTAGCGTAGCCTGACAGTCGCCCCTTGCTCACCGAACCGCACCTGTGCATTTGTCGTATCCAGCCATTGGACGAAAGCTTGACCTTGCATTCGAAAGAACCACGGTCCACCACCCCAGCGGGCTGACGCCGTTAGTGCGGTGCAACCTAGCGTCTAGTAATCGCATGAACCTTCCAACTTCTTCCCAGTGTTTTAGGTAGAGAAAAGAACGTAGCCGGCGCTCTATCCGACAAACTAATCCAGATTTTATTCCCCCGTGTGAAGCGCTCAAGATCACCACACTTGACTCCACTCAATTTGGTCAACTGACCGACTCAGTGTCGCAATTACAATCCCATCAAATCGCAATTATTTCGCAATTGGAATGCTGATTTTGCAGACAATACTCGTTAGCACCATTACGCTGTTCATGCAAGAAGATGTGCGTGCGCTGCGGCGTTTCCTGAAGACAGAAACGCCGCAGTATCGTGAACTTCGGCGCCGTAGACCCAGACCGGCCGGCGCGACGCAGCACCCGCGGGTCCGCCGCGCGAAATACCTGCGCGGCACCGTCGACCGATGCCGGTTGGAGCGAACGGGCACGCTCGCCAAGGATGCCTTCGCGCCGAGACTCGTGGCCTCGCCGGAGGACTGTCATGGTTCCCAGCACGGCAGATCCTTTCCGGCGAGTGCTGACACGATGAGGCGGAGCAATTCGATCGGTTCCAATGGCGCGCGCTCAGCAGGGTTCCAGAAAATACTTGTCGAGGGCTTTGAGGATCGCTTCGGCCGGCGCCCTTCGCTGTCCACTGGCTCATGCGCAGAACACGGCATAGATCGCCTCTTCTCTGTCTTGGTGCATGACGTTGACCTCCTCAATGAGCCAGTAGCGCGTGAGCGCTATCAGTCCGTCGCCGGCTTTGGGGCGAGGCCGGCCCATCAGAAGGAACACGGCGGTGCCGTCCCGTTGCGGGAATTGTTCGGCGGCGTGGTAATCGGCCTGAACCAACTGCCGCTCCACACGGTCCGCGCCCTCCACCACGGCGCCGGGCGGGCGGGGACCGTGCTTGCTCTGTCGCAGGTGCCAGCCCGTGAAGCCGAACTCCCTGAGGTGGCGGGCGGCCGTCAGCGCGGCCGGGTTGCGCTCCAGGCTGCGTCTGCTCATGGATGGAAGGTTCCTCGGCGTAATTCCGACAGGGGAGACGATCCGGTAGCGACGGCACCGGCGCTCTCGGCCTCGACTGCACTCGTCCGCGCAGTCGAGGAACAGGCGATAGGCCGTCTGGTTGTTGAGGGCCGATCTGTGATCCCGAGCCGTCTCGGGCCCGATGCCCATCGCCTTCGGCGCCGTCGGCAGCCGGGAGCGCGGGCAAAAGTCCATGCACGGCTGCGAGGAAGTGCAGCCTCGCGTTCCATCTCGCTCATCCGCTCACGTCTTCTCTCCATTCGGGCCACGGCAGCTAAACACGTCTGGAACGCCGGGAGAGGTTGGTCGGCGCCCGGGCAATCACGACAACGCAGCCCAAGTATGCGCGAGTGCCTCGCCTGGCCCCGGCCAGCAAGGTCTTCTCTACCGGAGCATTCCGGCGATGGAACCTGGGGAGGCATTCCTGGAAGGGGTAGGCCTCGCACGCGTCGTTCATCCTGTTCTTTGCGGTGCCGCAGAAGTTGAGAGAAACTCGCTTGCCGGTCCGGGATCGTCGGAGCGGTGAATGCCGAGATTCGCCGCTAATGCGGGATCGGTGTGCGCGAAGCGCCGGCCACCGGCCAAGGCCAAGCTTGGCGTGTATGCTTTTGTCGGCGAACTGAGATGGGCGATGGACGAGTCGGGCCCTTTCCTTTGCACCCGGCCGAACCGGGGAGACAGCATCTGCGCGGCAGGATGGGCGTTCACCGGCGCGACCTCCTCCACCCCGCGGCCTCAGCCTCGGCTTCGGTGCAGAACCAGCGGTCGCCCTTCGCCCGATCGATCCGGGTCTGGTCGTAGTACTTCTCACCCGGCAGGTGGTAGATGCGCTCTCCGTCGCGGGAGATATTCCCCTTGATGAGGAAAGTCTTGGTATCGGCGTCTTTTTCCCAAGGGGCGGCCCCGCAGGTGGACGGCAGACGCTCTTCCGCCCGCCAGTCCCAGGGTGCGGCGAACTCGCCGCGCCAGAGCCCCCTCCGGGAGGCTCTCGCCGTTGCCTCTTCGCTCACGTAATCGTCCGAGTATCGGCGATACGCGAGCGCCCACCCTCGGATGACCAGCCAGGCACCGAGGTCGCTGCCGCCGACGTGGCAGATCGCCACGATACGGCCGTAGCGGTCCCGGTCCCTCTCCTGGCAGTCCACGAGCCGGCCGCCGATTAGGTCTGTCAGTGCACGGGTTGCGTGCCGACCGCACTGCCAGGCCGAGCCGCCGGCGCAGCAGGGCTGGTCGCTTTCCGGAGCATCGATCCCATGCAGCCTGACGCGGCTGCCCCTTACTTCGATGGTATCCCCGTCGATCACCAGGGCTCGGCCCGAGACGTCCGCATGGGCTATTCCCGACAGAACCACTGTCGAGAGAAAGAGACATGCCGCCACCGCGCGCGCCATGCTTCCGATCCTCACGATGCAGCGCGCGCCGCATGAGAGGGGCGAAAGACCGATCGCCACCGTCAATCTCCCTGCGGCACGGCGGCGCTCTCGAGGATTCGATCCAGCACCTGACGTACGGCGTTGCGCCAAGCGCGGCCGGGCTGCTTCGACTTGCCCTCGGTGGCGGCAGCATGAATTGCAGAATCGAAGGGCACCACGATGTCGGGCTTGCGGTCACCCAAGGCGTAGCGGATATGCGCCGGCGACAGCGCGCTTCGCGGCACCCTCGGCAGGCTTTGCACCAAGGTCGCGGGATGGCTCGTGCCAAGAAGTGCCAGGCAGCGAACCGCAGCACTCAGACTCGAGAGCGTCGGCTCGTATAGCAGCACGCGGGCGTCGGTCTGCTGCATGATGTCGAGCTGCGTGACGGGATCCGGGAACCCTCTCACCAGCACCAAGTGCGTCCGGTTGGCGAGGTGCCCGAGAAGACTGAATACCGAAACCGGCGAGGGGGGCGCTGGAAGGGCGGAAGCCGGCGCATAGGCGAACATGGATACCTGGGCATCGACGGGCACGCATACGTCGTCGATCCGGCCAATAGCTGCGCCTGCGTCGGCGTCGTTCGTCGCCTGCGAGCCGAACGCTTCAAGCAGCGCCGGAAGGCCCTCGGCCGGCTCGGTTTCCAACAGAGCGGGAAGCCGTCCGGATACCGGATCGAGATCGACCACCGACACCGTGCGTCCTTCGGTGCCGATGGCGCGGGCGAGCGCGGCTACGAGAGTCGAGGTCCCGCTGCCCGCGCTGCCCGCGAACGCGACCACCCTTCCTGCATAGGGGCGCTCGGCACGCTCGTCCGTCACCGCCGCGCAGGCCTCGCGCACGAGGGAGGCGGATACAGGTTTGACCAGATAGTCCGCGATGCCCTGCTGAAACAACTCCCGCGTGTACTGGGCCGTGTCGATGGAGCCGATGGCGATCACGGCGGTCTCGAAGGCGCACACCGCCGTCAGCTCCCGGGCGGCATGACCGGGCTCCGCAACACCGTCGAGGTCGACGAAGAGCACCCTGGATGCCGGTTCGCTCGCAAGCGTCCGCAGCGCTGCCGCGAGACGCCCGCGCTGGATTCTCGCCTTGCGGCCCTCGAGCCCGGTACGAAGGGCCCGCAACGTCTCGCTATCCGAGGCGAACGCTCGCGCGTAGAGGCTGTCGGGCGAAAGCGCCATGATCGCGCTCAGGTCCAAAAGTGAGGGCGAGAAACGCCTGGCACGTTCAAGAGCCGCCTCCGATCGAGGAGGCCGTCTCGGACGGCGCAGGCAACTCTCGCACCTGGTCTCCCACCCAACGCCGGTAGGCGTTCAGCGGGGCTCCGTGCGAAGCATGCGTCATGCTTGAGGACGCACAGAGCCGCGTCCGCGCGTCGAGGTCTATCGCTCCCTCCGGCACCACGTTCGCCGGCCCCATGACGCTTGATGTTGCAGTCGCGCGCTGGCTCTCATTGCATCCATGCAGCGCGGTCTGCATGGCTTGGTGATAATCCAGCACATCCTCCGTCTCCGAATGCAGCGAAACGCTCAAGCCGCTCAGGGGCGCGAAGTAGGCATCCCGTTGCGCCAGCCGCTCCTGACAGCCGGCGAGAATCAGGACGACGGACAGGCCGGCGGCGATTGCGGCCGGGACGGAGCGGGTCGGGAGTTGAGGCACGATACGGTTCCCTGCGTTGTTTCGGTCAGGCCGGCGCTCTCCATCTGGAATATCGCCGCGGAGGGAAAGGAGTCCCGCCGGACAAGAGGCGGCGCTCGGGCCGAGTGAGGCAGCCTCGCGGAGACTGGTTCCGACAGAATGGTCCGCGGCAGGTGTCGAGGCTCGCGCGAGGCGCGCTGCCGGCAATTTGCTGAGGCCGTCCCTGAGATGCCGCGAGGCGGAGCCGACCGCGTCGCTCTTCCGCAAAGCAAGAGCATCCACCGGGCGCGTGCACCTCATCGCGTACCGCGAGAGGAGCAACAGAACGGGCGACATCGTCATCAGTAGTAGTAGCTGTTGTTGGCCTGTCCGGATCCCGCCGTGATCGCTTCACCCGAAACCGGTCCTGCCTGCACCAGTCGCGCGGTGACGGTGACGATCAGCTCCAGCTCGTCCGCCCTGGTTGACGTGTGTCCGAACATCGCACCGAGAAGCGGCAGATCCTTGAGCACCGGCACCCCCGACTGCACTTCGTCGGATGCGCTGCGGAAGAGACCCGCGATCACGATCGACTCGCCGTCGCCCATCTCGACGGTTGTCTCCGCACGGCGTACGTTGATCACGGGGACGTTGATCCCCGCTTCAACCTGTACAGAGTTATCCCTCGACGGCTCCGAGACCTCGGGCCGCACGGTCAACTCGACCCGCCCGTCATCGACGATCGTCGGCACGAAGTCGAGAAGCACCCCGTACTTCTTGTACTCGAAGACAATCACCCCGTCCTTGTATCCGGACGGCAGCGGAAACTCTCCGCCCGAGAAGAAGGACGCGGTCTCGCCCGAGTTGGCCGTGACGTTGGGCCGGGCCAGCACGTTCGCCAGGCCCGCCTTCGCGAGCGCATCGACCATGCCGGTGATGCCGATGTTGTCCCACGCCCGTTGCGCGATGAAGGTCGGCGACGTCAGCCCATCCACAATCGTCGTCGGGATGCTCCCGGGCGGGTAGAGCGGGTATCCATCGGGGAGGAGGGGCTCCGGCAGCACCCTTCCGACGCCCGGGCCCGGGGGGCGTCCGATCCGGAAGCCGAAGCCCAGCGGGTCCCTGGAGCGGCCGAAGACCTCCCAGTTGAACCCGAAATCCTCTGCGATGGAGCGCTGCACCTCCGCGATCTGCACCTCCAGGTTCACCTGCAGCGGACCGGCGATACGCAGGTTGTTCTCCACCGGCGTGTCTGCAGGCAGCGAGACCGCGGCAAGACGACGCGCCCGGTCGGCAGCCGCAGCCGAGCTGACCTCGCCGTTCAGGGACACACCATGCTCGAGGTCGCGCACGTGGACGTGATCGAACTCCGGATCGTCCGCAAGAGCCGCCCGGAGAGGCCCGGAATCCAGCACCACGCGCAGGTTGTTCTCGACCAGCGCATCCTCCGGGAGCGAGGCGGCCGCGAGGCGGGAGGCACGTTCCGCAACCGTCTGCGACGCCACTTCGCCGGTTAGCGCCACGCCGCGGTCGATCCGGTTGAGGCGAATGCCATCGAAACCCTCCTCGGCAACCATGAGCGCCTGGAGCGGCGAGAGATCCAGACCGACGTTCAGGTTGTTCTCCACCAGCATGCCTTCAGGCAGAGAAGCGGCAGCAAGACGCAGCGCCAGGTCGGCCGCTCTCGGCGAGGCGACGTCGCCGGCCAGCGCAACGCCGCGTGCGAGCTTCTGCACGTGCACCCTCTCAAGACCGGGTTCCCCGGCCAGGAGCGCCCGCAGCGGCTCCACGTCCGGCGCAACGCGCAGGCCGTTCTCGATCGCAATACCCTCGGGCAGCGAAGCCACGGCGAGCCGATGTGCCCGATCCGATGCTTCCGCCGAACCCACCTCGCCCGAGAGCGCCACGCCTCGTCCGATTCGCTTCACCCGGACGTTTCGCAAGTCCGGCTCGCCTGCGATGAGCACACGCAGCGGCGCCAGATCCAGTCGCACGTTCAGGTTGTTCTCCACCAGAACGCCTTCCGGAACGGATACCGCAGCAAGGCGAAGCGCCAGGTCGGCTACCGTCTGTGAGTCGACGTCCCCGCTGAGCACGACGCCACGCGCAAGGCGCTGAACCTGCACGCGCTCCAACTCTGGCGATCCGGCCAGAAGCGCGCGCAGCGGCCTGACGTCCCACGCCACGCGCAGGTTGTTCTCGACAGGCATATCTTCCGGGAGCAGCGCGGCCGCAAGACGACTGGCCTGTTCGGCTGCCTCCGCCGAACCCACCTCGCCGATGAGCGCAACGCCGCGGCCGGTCCCCTGCACACGAATACCCTTCAGACCGGGCTCGCCGGCCACCAGCGAGCGCAGTGGCGCGAGGTCCAGTCCAACATTCAGGTTGTTCTCCACCGGAATGCCTTCCGGAAGAGAGGCGGCCGCCAGTCGGAGGGCCCGATCCTCCGCCACATGCGAGTCGACGTCCCCCGAAAGCGCAACACCGCGCGCGAGCCGTTGAACCTTAACGCTGTCCAGCCCGGGTTCGCCGGCCAGGGCCGCGCTCAGGTGCTCGATGTCCGGCACTACGCGCAGGCTGTTCTCCACCGGTACGCCTTCCGGGAGCGACGACGTGGCGATCCGGTGCGCCCGTTCGGACGCCTCCGCCGAAGCGACCTCTCCTGTCAGCACGACGCCTCTGCCCAGCTCTTGCACCCGGATGCGATCCAGTTCGGACTCGCCGGACAGAAGCGCACGCAACGGACCGACGTCGAACACCACCCGCAGGTTGTTTTCCACCGGCAGGCTCTCGGGAAGAGAGGCTACGACGAGGCGATGCGCGCGATCAGACGCTTCTGTCGAAGAGACCTCTCCGGTGAGCGCCACGCCCTGGCCGATCCGCTGCACCTCGACGCCTTCCAGGCCGGGCTCGCCTGACAGAAGCGTGTGGAGCGGCGCGAGGTCCAGAACCACGCTCAGATTATTCTCGACCAGGAGGCCTTCCGGCAGAGAGGCAACGGCAAGACGATGTGCCCGGTCCGCAGCCTCCGGCGCGGCGACCTCTCCGGCCAGCGCCACGCCTCGCGCAAGCCGCTGCGCCCGGATTTCCTCCAGCCCCGGCTCCGCAGCGAGGACAGTGCGAAGGGGCTCGATGTCGAACTGCACGCGCAGGTTGTTCTCCACCAGGAGACTCTCGGGAATCGAAGCCACCGCAAGCCGGTGCGCCCGCTCGGCAGCGTCCGCCGAAGCGACCTCGCCCGTGAGCGCCACGGCCCGGCCAATGCGCTTCACCTCAACGCCTCCCAGACCAGTCTCGCCCGACATGAGAGCGCGCAAAGTCTCCAGATCCAGACCCACCTCAAGGTTGTTCTCCACAATCAGGCCTTCCGGCAGAGAGGCGACGGCAAGCCGATAGGCCCGATCTGCAGCTTCCGGCGAGGCGACGTCGCCGGCGAGCGCCACACCTCGCGCGAGCTGCCGTAGCTGGATCCCTTCCAGTGCCGGCTCGGCCGCCAGGACAGCGCGCAGGGGCTCGACGTCGAACTTCACGCGCAGGTTGTTCTCCACCAGAAGGCTCTCCGGCAGAGAGGCCACGGCGAGCCGATGTGCCCGATCGGCAGCGTCCGCCGAAGCGACCTCGCCGGTGAGCGCTACGCCCCGGCCCACGCGTCGCACCTGGACTCCTTCCTGACCAGGCTCGCTGGCCAGCAGCGCGCGCAGCGGATCGAGGTCCAGCCCCACGTCCAGGTTGTTCTCGATCAACAGGCCTTCCGGCAGGGAGGCGGCGGCAAGCCTAAGCGCGCGGTCTTCCGCTGCAGGAGAGCCGACGTAGCCCGCGAGGATCACCCCCCGGGCAAGCCGCTGCACATGCACGCGATCCATGCCAGCTTCTCCGGCGAGAAGCACGCGCAGCGGCACAATGTCGAACTCGACACGCAAGTTATTCTCCACCGGGACGCTTTCTGGAAGCGCCGCAACGACAAGCCGACGTGCTCTTTCGGCATCCTCTGCCGAAGCGACCTCACCGGTGAGCGCCACGCCCCGGCCGACCCGCTGCACCTTGACACCCTCGAGACCAGGCTCGCCGACAATGAAAGCGCGCAGCGGCGAGAGATCGTCCAGGCCGGGCTCGCCGGCCAGGAGTACACGAAGCGGCTCGAGACCCAGGCCTACGGTCAAATTATCTTCGATCAGCAGGCCTTCCGGCAGTGATGCGGAAGCCAGACCGAGCGCGCGCTCCGCCGCGGTTGGCGAGTCGACGTAGCCCGAAACGGCCACGCCCCGGGCGAGCCGTTGAACCTGCACGCGCTCAAGACCCGCTTCTCCGGCCAGAAGCACGCGCAGCGGCACAATGTCGAACTTGACACGCAGGTTGTTTTCCACCGGAACAGTCTCCGGCAGGGAAGCCACGGCAAGCCGGTGTGCACGGTTGGCCGCCTCGGTCGAAACGACCTCGCCGGTGAGCGCCACGCCCCTGCCGATCCGCTGAACTTCGACATCGGTAAGGCCAGACTCTCCCGCCAGGAGCGCCCGCAGCGGCCCCAGGTTCAACCCGACTTCGAGGCTGTTCTCGATCAGAGTACCTTCGGAGAGCGACGCTGTCGCGAGACGGAGCGCCCGGTCTGCCTCCTCCTGCGAGCCGACGTTCCCGGAGAGGGCCACGCCTCGTAGGAGCCGTTGCACCTGGATACCTTCCAACCCGGGCTCTGCAGCCAAGATTGCCGTCAGGGGCTCGATGTCAAACGCCACCCGCAGGTTGTTCTCCACCAAGACTGCTTCCGGAAGCGAGGCCACGGCGAGGCCTTGTGCTCTTTCGGCCGCCTCTGCCGAAGCGACGTCACCGGTGAGCGCGACGCTTCGACCAACCCGCCTGATCTCCACACCCGTGAGACCGGGCTCGCCCGCCAGGAGCGCCCTCAACGGTTCCAGGTCCAGCCCGACGTCGAGGTTGTTCTCGATCAGAGTGCCTTCGGGGAGCGAAGCGACGACGAGCCCAAGCGCCCGCTCAGCTGCGTCTTGCGAGTCGACATCCCCGGCAAGAGCAACACCTCGGGTGAGGCTTTCCACCTGCACCCCCTGCAGGCCGGGTTCCCCGGCCAACAACGCGCGCAGGGGCTCAAGGTCCAGAACGACCGACACATCCCGCTCGAACACGGACCCGTCCTCGCCGAGCACCGAGACGGTGGTGCGGCCCATGTTCCGCCCCATGACGAACAGTACCCGCGGCGTAAGCAGCTGCACGTCAGCGATGTCGGGAGATGCAATCGCGACAGCTGCAGCGTCGACGCCAAGAGTGAGCCGCTGGCCCGTTCCCAGCAGAACGGTCCATTCGTCGCTCGTCGCGGGCTCTGGTGGAACCGTCTCGGCAACTTGCGGAAGCCAGTCGTCCTGCCTCTCCGCTGCAGCCGCCGTCAGGGCATGAACACCCGGCGCACTCCCTTCCGGCATCCACACCGAATCCCACACCGGGTAGTTGGAAGGCGGTGCGGCGGAGGCGAGCAGGATCGGACGGTAAGGGGCAGGTGCAGCGGAATACGGATCATAGTTCGAGTAGTCGTTCAGGATGGCTACGTTCACGACCAGCGTCGGGCCGGGCTCGGACTGGTGCATTCCGTCTGCGCCGTCGATCATCGTCGATTGCAGGCTGGAAGCCTCTGCCGCCGCGATGTCCGGTGCGCCCTCGGGCATTGCACCCGCGGGTGTTGCGCTGGCTGTTTCGGACTCGCGAGAGACGGAGTTGGATGAAGACAGAGTTCGCGAGGATGCATCATCCGACAGTGACGGAACGTCGCGGGGAGAAACGGCCAGGGAAAGAGCGTTCGCCAACTGCACCGGATCGCTCCCGAATTGGTGCGTCCGCTCCTCGACCCTGGCCGTTGTGGAAGTGGCGTTGGCGGCTTCGGTCACTCCGGATTCGTCGATCTGCAGGGGCACTCCCGGCGAGCCCGTCGCCGCGGCGGAGGCAGGAGCGGCGGGTCCGAGCGAGACCTGGGAATACGAGGGCGCCGCAACCAACGCCAGGCCGCTGCGAAGCTCGCCATTGTCGAGAAGCACGTTCTCCACCGGCACAGCAACGGTCTCCGCGTGGCGCAACAGCCGCAGGTCGTCAGCTGCTTCCGCTAAACGCGAGCCTTCGCCCGGCGCACCGACACCCGGTGTCCCTTCGAGTGACACGTTCGCCGGATCGTTGCGCAGCACGAGAACGCCGGACCGTCCAGAAGAGACGGAGCGTGTGACGGACGACGATGCAGCCTCATGAACCGGTGCAGCCGCGAGCGTGGGGGTTGCAGCTCGCGTCGATCGGTTATCCCGAACGGAAAGCAGTTCTCGGAGTACGTTCCCACCGGAAGTCGGAACGGGATCGTTCGTCTCTTCCGGTGGCGGTTCGGACAGGAGAGGATCGACAGGCGCAGCGGCCGCGGGTCCTGTGGCCGTCGTTACCGGAGTAGCCGGAAACCGGCGGTCCCCGATCGTCAGCACTGGTCCCTCAAGGCTGTTGCGCAGGCTGTCCTCAACGGAGTAAGCCGCGTCGTCCGCCAGCACAGGAAGCGCCTCTGTCCCCGTCAGGCGCAGCAGGAGACGTGGGTCGAAACGGTCAGGTGGCGGTGGCGAGCTCCGCGCCTCGTCGATCAGGCTCTGCAGGGCCTGCCGGTCGCCCTCTTCCCAGTAAGACTCTGCGTAGGCCCCGTACGTGCGCTCGGCCTCGTCGATGCGCTCGGACGCGATGAGCATGCGGATGAAGTTGGCCGCTATGCGGGGATGGGCGGATGGTTGGCGGAGCGCGCTCGCGTAGTGGGTCTCCGCGGTCCGGTAGTCTTCTTCGAAGACGGCGGCGACGGCGAGGCCGTTCTCGATCCAGGCGATAGTCGATGACTCCTCCGCAAGATCGCGTGCTGCCGCCAGATGCCGCCGTGCGGTAGCGCTGTCGCCCTGTGCGAGGGATGCTCGGGCGGCACCGAGCAGCGCCTCCGCCTTCATGTCCGGTGCATCGACCGCCAGCGTCGCGGCCCGCCTGAAGTAGTCGCCGGCCTCGCCGGGGCTCTCGGTCTGCAGTGCAATGTAGCCAAGCCCGAGGACAGGCTCGGGTGCGTCATCGAAGCGCTCGGCGAGTGCCAGGTAGATCTTTTGCGCAACCGCCGGCTGTCCGGCCGCGAGCGCGGCGGATGCGACCGACAGGTTGCTCTGCAGCAACTGCTCGCTACCGGGCGAGCGGCTCTCGCCAGACAGTCCCCAGCAGGCCGAAAGAGAGAACAGCACCACGGCCATCGCAGCAGCGCGCCGGATGGCTTCAAACGACAAGGCTGGCACGCCCGCCCGGTCCCACCCGGTTCTGGCCGGGATCGGATACCTGTCAGTGTGTACCGTAGTCATGATCGGGCTCCGGGACGATTTCCTGGTGGGGGTTTCAGTCACATTTCACCTGCCGCACCGCCTGGTCGGGGAAGCGCGATACCCAGGCGGCGCGCAGAGCCTCGAAGCCGCCGGCAAGGCGCGCGTTGATCGTCGCATGCTCCTCGACCGCCATGGAGTTGGGCTCCACCACGGGCGTGTAGCCAAGCGCCTCCATCCGTTCCACCCGCCGCGAAGCGTTGGCTTCCCTGGCATAAATGCCCAGAGAGACGGCGTTCTTCCTGACACCCTTAGGGATCACCGCAATGTCGCTTACACCTTTCTGGCGAAGCTCGCTGAGCACCGTGTCGGCAGCCTCGCGGCTCTCGACGGGCGGCAGGTAGACCCGGTAGTCCTTTACCCTCTGGCGAGTGCCACGCGAGACGCGCACTGCTTCCGCGCCGCGGGCCTCCAGCCACTGCCGCGCTTCCTCGACAGTGCCCATGTCCTGGAACTCCCCTGTTGCCAGGCAGGGGGCGGCGACGGCCGCTTTGGCAGGCGCCGGCCTTTCGGGAACTGGAGGCGGCTCGCTGCCGGATGCCGGCTCCGACGCGGCCACAGGCCCGGAGACGGCACCCGTCGCGTCGGCCTCCTGCAAGAGCACCGTGCCCGGACCGCCGTCATCCCCACCCGGGGACCTGTCGTCGCCGAGCTCACGGCTGCGCGCATAGGCGCGGCTGCTGAGCCTCTCGTAGATATCACCCAAGTTGCGGTAGCCCACGGCCTCTGGACGCCGCTCCAGGATTGCCGCCAGGACCGCCCGCGCCTCTTCCAGCCGGTCTTCCTCCACATACATCACGGCGAGGTTGTTGTGCGCCTCGAACATGTCGGGGAACTCTCGCGCAAGACGGGAGAAGACGGCGATAGCTTCGCCCCTGCGCCCCTCCTGCACACGCAGGATTCCGTGCAGCAGCTGTGCCTGCGGGTTGCCGGGTTCATTCTCCAGCAGAGGATCGAGAACGCGCCGGGCCTCCGGATAGCGCTGTTCGGAAGCGAGCGAGAGCGCCCGATCGAGGGTGTCGGCGTCAGCGGCAACGGCAGACAACAGGACTGCCGCCGATACCGCGAGAACCACGAGGGCCGTAGCAATCCTGTTCATGATCTCCTCCACTTCTTCCCGCCACCCGGAATGCGCACGCTCTTCACGCCGTCTTGCGGCGCACCTCGTCCCGGTCCATGGCGGGGCGGCCGTTCCTGCCGACCCCGGAGTCTCCGTTGCCCGCAATCCAGCTCGCGATGTGCTTGTTGGCGATCGAGCGGATCCGCTCGTGCAGTGCCTCCGAGACCGCCGCGATGCGCTCGACATCGCCCGGGATAAGGGGATCCGGGGCCTCGGCGCTGCCAGGCCAGCCTGCGGCCGCGCGTGTCGCAGCCCCGATCCCCCTGAACGTATCCGCGGTCATGGACGCTTCCTCGAGCGCCGTCGGTGCGTCGGTGCCGCGGCCGCGCTGGATGCGGTCCAGCACCTGTTCCATCCGCCGTGCCGCCTCTAGGGTCTCACGTTCGCTCTCGGAGAACGCGCTGCCCTCGGCCTCCCCCTTGTCCAGGATCCAGCCGCCTTCCTTGCCTGCGCTGCGGATGGCGGTGTGGCCTCGCCACGCGTCCGCGGCGAAGGAGAGGCCGAGGTGAACCTGCTCGATCAGCCCAAGGGCCGTGACTCGCCCGGCCGCACCGCCTTCGATCTCAACAGCGCGATACCCCGCCTCCGGTTCCTCTTCCGGATGCAGCCGCAGACCACCTGTCCGTGTGCCCTCCCGGCTCTGGGCTCCCGCGTCGGCCAGCAGCGCAGTGGCCAGCTCCTCCAGCCAGCGGGGAACGCTCTGCTTCGCCAGGGCGGCCCCCAGTTCCACCCGGACCGCGTCGGCATCCTCGGTGTTGCGCAGCCGCGACAACGCATGCGCAAAGCCGATGCTGCTGGACTCGCGTATCCGGCGCCGCACCGCGTCGGGAAGTTTCTCCGCTGCCTCCCTGAGCCCGCGCAGCTCCCGCTCCGGCGTCAACTCCTCGGTCGGTGATCCAAGTTGCAGCAGCTTGGCGGTTTCTTCGTTCGCCGCCCGGATGCGCGCCTCAAGCGCGGAAATGTCGCTCGAATCCGTGGCCTCGGTCGCGGGAGGTTTCTGGGGAGGCGCCGCTGCAGGCAGGCGGGCCGCGGCGGGTCGTCCCTCCTCTTCCTTCTTCTTGACGTCCGTACTGGCCGCCTCGATTGCCTGCTCGGCAAGGATCCGCAACCACTGGACCTCGCCCGGATCGAACGAATGCAGGCGGAAGCCCGTCATCGGCGCGTAATGGCTCCGCCGCGGCGCATGCGCCCCCCGGACGTTGCGCAGACGGATGGCGGACAGTGCGGCGCGAGTCTTGAGTTCCTGCGTGTTCCAGACCCGGTCGAGCAGGGCTGCAAGTTCGGCCGCCGTCCTGCGTTCCGGACTGCCCCCAGAGGCGGGGCGCAGGTGCTCCAGCATGCGCACGGCGTAGAGCCCGAGGAGGCTCGTCGCCCCTCCGTCCACCGCCCTGTGCAGCTCGCCGGCTTCGATCCAGCGGTCCACCGCCTCGTGCACCGCCGCCGCAAGCTCCAGTGCCAGGATCGTGTAGCCGGCAATGGCCTCTGGACGAACGCACGCATGAACCTCACCGCTGAGGCGATTCAGGATGCAGTAGCTCTCACCCTCCGACTCGATCGAGGACTGTCGGATCCAGGCGGCGGGATCCCGTTGCAGCTCCGCACTCCCGGCGAGGTCGGCAGGAACGATCCCAACCTCGTACACCAGACGGTTCGCGAGGACCTCAACGGTCTCCGGCAGGCGCGCATGCACGCGCCCAGCCTCGGCGAGCCTGGTTCCGGTCCTGGGATCTTCAAGCACCGTCCAGTCCAGCGGGGCACTGCCGTCCAGACGTTTCCTGATTGCCTGTGGGAGCGCCGCTACGGCGCGGGTGAACAGCTTCTCGGTATTCAACGTTGCTACTCCTCGGTATTGGCTGCGTTGCCGCAGGTCAGGAATCCCCGTTGGTCGGTCTCGCTGCCGGTTCCGTCGCTCCCCTGTCGGCGGGCCGGCGGCAAGGGTTGGATACGTTCACTCGAAGCCTGCCTCGGCCGCTGTCTCGTTGAAGGGAGCAGGTCCGCTCTCCCTGCCGCCTCCGAAACTTACGTCGGTGACCTGACTGCCCCGCACGACCCGAACCGTCTTCTGCTGCAGGCTCTCCTGCGGTAGCGCCAGCAGGCTCCGCATGTCCACAACGTCCGCCGGTTCCGCCGGTGCCCCGGACGCCGCCAACGGACGCACCGCAAGCGAAAGCTCGCCCTCCAGCTCTCCAAGCGCAAGCAGACCCGTCTGAGAGGGAAGGACCTCCAGGGTCGCCGTCACGATCTCCGTGCGCTCAACCTCGCCGCCGCCCTCCGCAGCACTCGCAGCACTGCCGATGCGCCGATCCACTGCCACCACGCGCACATCCTCCAGGATCGTGCGCGCAAGTACGTTCTGCTCGCCTCGATCGCGCGACTGTGCCGTCAGCACCACGTCCACGCGATCGCCCGGGTCGACCAGACCCGAGTGGCGCGTGCCGGCCCCGAGCCTGACGGTGATGGCACGCATGCCGGGCTTCAGCACCGCCGCCAGGAAGCCCCTCTGACGGGGCCCCACCAGGGACTGCCAGGTCACAGGCGCGCCGGCCGCGATCGCCTGTCGCACCACGTGGCCGTAGGGCATCTCGTTCGGATCCAGGTCCTCGGTCCCGATATGCCAGCGCCTGACGCTGTCCTCCTCGACGGCGACCTCGGTGAGATGCTGCTCGTCCAGCAGGGTACCCACCTGCAGTGCCCGCGCGGCCGCGAGTACCGTGACCTCCTCCTCCGGCTCCTCCTCGACGACCGGCGCAGGTGCCGGGGCGGCTTGCTGCACGGGCAGCGCCGCCTGAACCGGCTCCGGCTCGGTGGCAGGGAGGATGAAGCGCATCACGAACACGGCCGCGACCATGGGCACGATGCCCATCAGCGCGATAATGATGACGGTGCGGTAGCGCCTCATGTCAGCGATTCCTCGCGCTCATATCCCGTCCGAGAGCGCCCGCAATGCCAGCACGATCACGGCGGGCGGTGCGATCGCGACGGCGAAAGGCAGCTCCTTGCGCATGCGCCGCATCCTCTCGAAGGGCAGAAGGGCAGCCACGACGAGCGCCAGCGCGAACGCCGCCATGCCGAACAGGAAGAGGGTCAGGTGGAAGAACGCGGGGCCGACCCAGACACCGGCCACGGCGAACAGCTTGGCATCTCCTGCCCCAAAGCGCCCTGTCAGGAAGAGGCCGAACCCAGCGGCAAGAATGATCGCGCCGACCGCAATGTGCTGCCATAGGTCCCCTAGAGGCCTCACCGCGCCCGCTGCCGCGTAGACCGCAAAGAGGCCGAGCAGCAGAAGAGGGACCGCGTTCGGAACCTCGCGACGGCACACATCGGTGGCGACACTCGCTGCAAACAGCACACACGCAGCTGCCTCCGCGATATGGATGACCATGTCGACCATGTGTCTCCTCAACGAGTTCCCGGGGAATCCCTCTAGGGACTGGGCACGCCGGCCGGGAGCGTGATCTGAGCCACGGTTCCCTGCCCCGGCAGCGAGTTGATCTTGATCACGCCCTCGTACTTCTTCGCCAGGTGGCCGGCCAGCGAGAGGCCGATCCCCATGGCATCCTCGTGCGAGGTGTAGAAGGGCCGGAAGATGTTCATGCGCCTCTCGGCCGCGATCCCGTTGCCGTTGTCGATCACCGTGATCACGATCTCGTCTCCCTTGCGCGCCGTGTCGATCCTCACGACGCCCTCGCGCTCGTCGAGCTCGTCCACGGCACGCACCGAGTTCTCGACGATCTTCTTGAGCAAAAGGCGCAACTCCGCCCGCGACGCGAGGATCTCGGGAACGTCGCCCAGCCGCTTCGAGATCACTTCCGCTGCCTTAGGCCCACACGCCTCGATCGCTTCCTCAATGCAGGCGTTGACATCGGTCATGCTGCGCCGCACTTCGCTATTGGGCAGCGCCGCCACGGTCTCGAGGCGCTTCGCCAGACCGGCGATTCCAGCAGCCTCCTGCCGGATGCTCGCCGAGATGTCGGCGAGCGCCGCCATCTCCTCGTCGAGGTCGATTCCGTCGGGCAGATCGGCCAAGGTATCGCTGTTATCCAACGCGTTCTGCAGGTGCTGCCGGGTCTGGCGCAGGTAGTCCATGCGGGCAGTGATCTGGTCGGCTGCAGCGGAAAGCGTGCCGGCGGCGGACTTGACCACGAAGCCCCTCACCGTCGCCTCTTCCAGGTCCGGCGCCAGCGCCACCGGCGCGGGTGCTGGCTGAGGTGCGGGCTGCACGGCAGGAGCCGCCGCCGCACTCTCGGCGGAGCCGTTGCCGGCCGCACGCATCGGCGCACTGTCTGCCGCGGGAGGTGCGTAGGCTGGTGCCTCCGCCGCCGGCGCGTCCACGGCGACGGCGCGGCGCCTCTGGTGCAGTGAGAGCAGGAGCCAGAACAGAGCCAGCAGCGCGATGACGATCAGCATTCCCCGATCGTAGAAGGCCAGCTGCGCCTGCGACCTGCCAAGCTCGAACTGAAGGTTGTTGACCAACTCGTCGGTCATCCCGGAGATATTGTTCGAGGTCGCCTCCGCGAATAGCTCCTCCGTGGGG
>JAJDWM010000330.1 GCA_022825595.1 Bryobacterales bacterium
CCAGTGACCTCCAGAATTGGATCGACCACCCTTCCAGGCAACTCGGAGTTGTGGTCAGCGGCTCGAGCCAGCGTATGATGCACGGCGCTGTGCTGGACTCCAGCGCCCCTCTCTACGGCCGGGCTGAACAGGCCTTCGCGCTCCGGCCCCTCCAGCCCGGGTATCTTGCTGACGCGTTTGGTTCTGACGACTGGCGCTGGCTAGTCAGCCTCTACTCGGTGTGGGGTGGCATGCCGCGGTATTGGGAATTGGCACGGCCCTTCGGTAATGACCTCGGAGCCGCTGTTGACTCGCTGGTACTCGATCCAGCCGGTCCCCTACACGAAGAGCCGGCCCGCCTGCTGGAGCAGGAGATTCCGCCTGCTTCCGCATTGCGCCCGTTACTGGACGTCATTGGGGCAGGAGCGCATCGGGTTAGTGAGATTGGCGGCCGTCTCGGGCGTGCCGCATCCAGTTTGGCGCGACCTCTCAAGTCTCTGGTCGAGATGGGCCTCGTCCGGCGGGAAACTCCCTTCGGGGCCAATCCAAGGCGTGGCAAGCGGAGTCTATACCGGATTGATGATCCATTCCTGCGGCTGTGGTTCCGCGTCATCGCTCCCCATCGTGCTGCTCTGTGGGCGTCGCCACCAGAAACGCGACTGCTTTACTGGCAGCGCCACAGGCGGCAATTGGAAGGCTACGCTTGGGAGGAGCTCTGTCGGGCGGCGGTACCGTGGCTCCACCGAGCCGATCACCCGATTTCGAGGTTAGGACCGTTCGAGCCCGCCCGGCGCTACTGGCGAGGTAGCGAACGCGAAGTCGACTTGGTTGCTCCCGCCATCGAAAGGGAGGGACTGCTCGTGGGGGAGGCCAAGCTGTCCGCCAGGCCGGCCGACGTGGCGAGATGGACGGCCGCTGTGGCCAACCTCGCGTTGCCAGCCAGCAGCGGCATGGACCACGTGCCAGTCCTTTTTGTACCTTCCCCAGATAGGCTGGCCGCGAGGGTCGGTGGGGGATATGTTGTAGACGCCCGCGCCGTGCTGACGGCACTCCGGTAGAGACCGGCCTGGATTCAGCATGACCACATCGTGTGGTCGTCCCATCTTGGTGCCCCCCGTCCCCATCTTGAAGCCCTCTTTGCCGAGAACAGCATCCGACCGTGGCTTGGCCGCGATCAACCTGTCGCGGTCCGCGCAGGCTCCGTCGTAGGGCGGACATGTGTCGTATTCCATCTCCTCAGTGACCGGTAGAAGGATCAGCATCGTCGTTCGTGGCACGACATCGCGCGAGGTGAAGTGGTCGCCCGACTCCTCTTGTTCTTCTCCTCGCTGTAGGCCGGCATCACTGCTTCGATGCTCGTCTCATTCCGCCGTAGTCGAGTCCGGGCCGACAGTCGGTGCCGCCTGTGTCCACGATTGGGATCAGAGCGAGGCTGGTTCCGCCCAAGGAATGGTCATTGAACAGTCCTCGAAGGGCATCGCCATGGAGAGCATCCGGCCCGAGTTTCGGAACTCGAAGTTGCCAATCGCGCCTCGGACGCTGGGGAGACTGCGTCGAGATCGTCGTCGCAGTCGACCTCGAGTTGCTGACGCGGACCGCGGCCAGCGTGGCCTTGGTCTCGATAGACGACCGGCTTGGTGGGCTCCAGCACGGCCTCAAGACAGCGCAGTACTGTCAAGGGAACGATTACGTCGGAGTTCATGGCGCGTACAGCGACACCGCGGGGCACATCATGCGGTGCCGTCGCGATGACCTTCGCGGTTCAGATGGATTCCTTCCTTGGCCGTGCGCTTGGCGGCCAGTAGCCTTCCGTGAACCGCTTCGAGCCGTAGTCGGATATTATGGGTAGCCTTCACTAAGCGGACAATAGTATCACTTATATGCATGAATCTCTTATGTATGAATCTACCGCAAGCGAGTTGAGGGGGTGGAGTCCCTTCTTGGCCAATTGGCAGACACCCGCGGTCGATACTTGTCACCGGTCGATCTCTTCACATCACCGCTGTCTGCGATGCAATATGACCCCTACCATGACCCCTACCGGACCACCAGTTCGGGAGGCTCCGCAATTCTCTGGCTCGCCGGTTGGGGGGCAATAGTCGACTTGGACGGGCCTGCAGGTTCGGATCCTAGGTGAGAGTCGGGGACGCAGGGAGGACGTAGGAGACAGCCTCAGTTCATGGCCCGCTGCCGTGGGGCTGTAGGGAATTGATTCTTCGGGTGGAGAGGATCGGCTCGGCGTTCTTTCTCACTGGATTGGCATGGAGCCTACAGTCTCGTCGGCGGTTGTGGGAGGGCAGGAGAAGGGTGACGACCAATCCCGCGCGAGTGGTCTGACAGGCTCACCTGCACCCTTGACCGTCATGTCCGGGCGCCACTGGTCGGGACGTGCGGTAGCTCGAATGCCCAGTGCGAAGACGGACCTAGGCAGACGGCTTGACGATTGTTCGCGATTACCCCATCAGAAAACGGTCCAAGGACTCTCGGGCAGCTGCCCAAGAGTCGCTCCCCGTGAACCGCTGCGCCAGCCAGATTGAGGTCCGACCAGATCAGATTGCCGGATACTCCAATGGGCCGACCGGGCAGGCGTCAGGATGCCTCAAGGTCGTTTCGAGACGAGGCGTGCGATCCAAAGGCTCTGCCTAACGTCATCGCGTCAAGGCCCAGTGACTCTCGACGCAGCAAGCGAACTATTGCCCCGGCGAGCCCCAAGTAGTTCCGGGGGCGAACGGGTACCTGCGCTCCGCGCGCACCGCTCGGCCGGGACGGGCAGTGGTCGCCAATTCGCCGTCATCAAGGGCCACAACACCGCTCACGATTACGTATCGAATGCCTTCCGGAGGCCTTGCGGGGTCTTCATAGGTTCCACGGTCGATCACGGTCTCAGGGTCGAATACCACGATGTCTGCGTCTGCGCCCGGCCGAATGCGTCCCTTGTTTCGCATGTTCGGCAGCCGCTCCTCAAGTCGCCGGGCGGGCATCAGGGTCATCTTCCGCAGGGCCTCCATCAGCGAGAGAGCTTCCGCCTCCCGCACGTACCGTCCCAGCACCCTCGAGAACGTTCCGAATGACCGAGGGTGCGCCCGTCCCCCGTTGAGCCACATGCCGTCGCTGGCGATCATGGCCAGCGGGTCCGCGATCACGCGCCGGACGCTTGCCTCCTTGTAGAACGGAGGCACGATGATGGTGCCTCCCATCTCGCGTCTCTCGGGAAACGTCTCTCGGGACAGCCTCTCGCCTGTCTGCACCCAGATGAACTGTGACAATTCCTCGTCCGTGTATCGCTCCCAGTCATTGAACAGGTGGGACTGGATGAGGGTCGAACCGCGGTTGTAGGGATAGGCCTCGGTCGTTATATCCACACCGGCGGCCTGAGCACGTTCTATCTCGGCCAAGTATTCGCCGACGCGGTCCCGTGCGCTGCTGTTGAGGTGCACGACATGGGTCTGCGCGCCTGTCGTCCGCGCCAACTCGATTACCTCTATCAGGTTCGAGAGCGACTCGTGGGCCGTACGCATGTGCACGTGGCAGCTGGCGCCATAGCGCCGCGCAAGCCGGAAGACCTGCTCGATCTCGTCTTTGGACGCCCCGGGCGTGTAGGCGAGGCCAAAGCCGACCGCCACCGCGCCTTGATCTAGACCGCGCTCGATGCGCCGCAGCATGACCTGCATCTGCTCGGGCGTCAGCTCTGCAGCGAGCGACTCGCCCGACAGGCCCGGATTGTGCCCGAGCACTGCGAGCTGCCTCGAATACGGATGTGAGATGCTCGCGCCGTAGTTCACAAGCGCCTTCGCTTGCCGGTCTTGGTACCACGCCTCGATGTTCTCCACTCCAATCTCGAGCTCCAAGGATGTGGTTATGCCGTCGCGGGTTTGCGCAGCGTAGTTCTCGAGGCTCTGGCCGTGCTGGTGCAGGTCGATGAATCCCGGGGCAACCACATGGCCCGAAGCGTCGAGGACGCGCCGACCCTCAAGCGGCCCTTCGGTCAGGACAACAACGCGATCGGCCGATATCCCTACGTTCCGAATGCCGTCCAGACCGGATTCTGGGTCCATCACCCGGCCACCCGCTATCACCAGATCCAAGCCGGCCTGGGCACCCAAGGTGCCGGTGCACAGTGCGAAGAGCGCTACCAGTCGTCTCATTTACGAGCGATTATCCAACACCACGTGTCGGCTTGCCGACGAGTGTGCCCGAGGCTGCCTCTCATCCCCTTTGCAACCGAATCCTATGGCGGTGCATCTAATCGCGCGACGGCAACCTGCTAAGGAGGCATTGCAAAGTGCGCTTTCGGACTTCCCCAATCTTCACCGGCACCTTCGTGATGCTGCTGCTGAACTCGTTGCCCGCCATCGCCGACGAAACCCCGCAACCCGCGCTGGGAGTGGCCAGGATCAGCGCCGTCAGCGGCGACGTTGCCACACTCCGAGGGGACTCCGGCGATTGGATCACGGCAGCCGTGAATCTCCCCCTGGTCGAGGGCGACTCGATCCGCACGGCGGACGCATCGCGCGCGGAGGTGCAGCTGGACGCCGGAAATGTCGTCCGCATTACAGGCGACACCGAGGTGCAGCTTGTGGAACTCGGGGAGCTGCGATTCCGAGTGCGCGTCCTTCGCGGAACTGCACTCTACAGCGAGTGGGCGGACAGTGCCGCGGACATCGACATCGAGACCCCACGGGCCGCTGTCCGACCGTCTGCCAAGGGCCGTTACCGGGTGTTCGTGGCCGAGGATTGGACTCTGGTTGAGATCCGAGAAGGCAAGGCTGAGATCGCCTTTGAGCACAGTGCGACCACGCTTGGGAAAGGACAGCAACTGACGATCTGGACAGCCGATGAGAAGGTGGAGTTCGAGGTCGGGAAGCTCGGAGACTCGGACGCGTTCGACCGCTGGGCGGCGAAGAGGGACAAGGATCTGCGCCGGACGGCGGCCCGCCAGTACATCAGCAAGGACATCTACGGGATCGAGACACTCCATTCGCACGGCCGCTGGCGCAACGTGCGGTCAGTCGGGTGGTGCTGGTTTCCTAGGGTCTCTGTCGGCTGGGCGCCATACCGACACGGCCACTGGATTTGGGTTCCACACTACGGATGGACTTGGGTCCCGGACGAGCCTTGGGGCTGGGCACCGTCTCATTGGGGCCGCTGGCACTACGATGTCTCGTTCGGCTGGGGTTGGTATCCTGGCGCTCCCTTCCTGCGCCATGTTTGGAGGCCAGCCTTGGTTTCGTTCGCGTGGGGAGGCTACTCCTTGGCTGGGCCTGGCTACGTCGCTTGGTCGCCTCTGGGCCTGGGCGAGGTCTACCGCCCCTGGTACGGGTGGGGTCGCGGAGGCCGGCTCGGGCCCCGCGGAGGCACCTCCACCCAGATCACCGAGGTAATCGTCAACGTCAACAATTCCCCGGCCAGACGCGTGGGGTCGTGGCGCGGCAATCGTGCCGCGGTCGGAGGCTCGTACCTGAGGACCGATGAGTTTGCGTCGGGAAGGGCCGCCACGCCTCGCTCGATCCGGCTCGGCATGCAATCCCGCACCCAACCCATCCGGGGACCCGTGCCGGTCGTCCCAAGCAGGTCGAGCCAAGGCCGGCTGCTGCCTGCGTCGTCGACGTCGGTGCGGGCAGCACCTGCAGCAGGGTGGGGCAGGGTGAATGTGTCCCGCTTGCGAGACGGAACGGCGCGGCCTTCGTTCGAAGACCAGAGGGCTCAAATGCGTCGTAGCGTGGATGAGTTCACTCGGACCTACGCAAGGCCCGGGAGGGTTGGGGCCTCTCTTGCGGGCTCCGCGTCCGGATCCGGAGCTGCAGTGTCCGGGCGGTCAGGCGGGGAGCGGCGGCCTAGCACGGTAGGTGCGCAGCCTCGACCGGCACAGCTGGGACGGCGCCCGACCACCGCGGCAGCCGCGAATCCCGGCGGGTCTGGGGGCCAGTCCAGCGCCAGGTCAGCGTCGCGTCCGGCCCCGATCGGGGACAGTACTGTCCGCAGGCGTCCCACGGCCTCCGCGCCAACCCCGACGGTCCCCTCAGGCCGACGGTTGGGTACGGCAACCGCGCCTGTACCCGCAGGCCGGACGGCTGGGAGCGACCGGACTCTGACGGATCCAACACGGCTGGGCCAGAGAGGACAGACGGTCGGCGGCGCGACACGGCCCGGCACCATCAGCTCTCGTTCATCACGCCGTCCGACGGCGGCCGCCGATCCGTCCCCGACGAATCGCGCGACTCGTGTGGGTTCTCCGCGCCCCGCCGCTCGGCGGCCCTCGATGCCGGTCACCACCTCGGGGAGCGTAACCGCGCCCACGTCAAATCGGGCATCGCCCGCAACGAGGCAAGGGTCGGCCACGAATGGTGGGGAGCCTTCGGGATCCGCAGGTCGGCCCACTGGGAGGCAAGCCTCGAGAGTCGGGATTACCTATCCTTCCGCCACTCGCGCGAACACACAGGTGGCAGTCCCGCCGGTCGACAACCGGCGATCGTCCAGCGCGGCCTCCCAGACTGGTCGCAATTCGGCGACAGGACGCGTCGTCCGAAGCGCGCCGAACGCCGGATCTGACCGGCGCGGGATCGTAAACAGCGACCAAGTCCGGTCTCCATCCACCACTGCCAACCGGAGAACGGCGAGACCGTCGAAGGCGGGCGCGCCCAGCGTCCCAAGAACCGACCTTGGGCCAGCAGTTGTCCCGAGGCTGGGATCGCGAGTGGGAGCGCGCAGGCCGACTGTTTCGAGCACGATCGGCAGTCGAGCTTCCCGCGTCCGTCCCACGACTGGTGGCGCCAATCCAACCTCGCGCCCCAACGCAACGCGGAACAGTCCCGCGAGTAGGGCGACAGGCACACCGCGGGGACCGTCCCAGGGTGCCACCCGCAACCAGTCCCCGGCCGACGCCGCG
>JAJDWM010000375.1 GCA_022825595.1 Bryobacterales bacterium
CAACGGGATTAGAACCGTAAACGAGCAGTTTCCTCGCGAGTCGATCAATGAGGAGCTCGAGTGGACTCGACGAAATGTCTGGACCGCCCCTTTTCTTCTCTCCCAGATGTCAGCCCGAGACTTCACAATGACAGTCCGGAATGTGATTCGTGTCTCACCCCGCAGATGGGCGCGAACGGATCTCGGCTGGGCGCACCCAGCCGGGTGCGAGTTCAAAGGCGTCAACCACGTCGGCCCCCTGTGGCAGAGCGCGACCCGTCGTCACACGCTCCCCGTGCGTGTCTAAGACCAGCGGGTAGAGCACAGGGATCTCGGATGCCGCTTGTTCCAGGAGGCTCGGATCGACCCGAAGGCCGACCCAGCAGCGGTCAAGCGGGACGTGGAAGGGGTCGGGGGTATCCCCGGGATGCCGTGCTGAGCATCGAACGGGCGGGAAACCTCGGCTTCAGCTTCCACTTCGCAATGGACAGCCTGCGCTCCGGTTCTTCCCTGGCTGTCGCGGACGAGTCTTCCCCAGCTCTGATGTCTGCCCGAACTCCTACCCCCCTCCGGAAGGTCCAGATGCAGCCATGGCCAAGTTCCTAAGAACACTCGATCGGGCCGTATGCGCTCGGGCCGATTCCGGCGGACCCGGCGGAATAATCCTCGGCGTCTTCCACTCGTGTGGCTCTGCGGACCACGTCTTGCGCAGATAGCTGCCCTGCACTTTCTTGGCGGGCAAGAGACAGGAATCATACCGTGCACTCTTCCTTCATCACTTCCTCCCTTCCAACCACGTAACGTCCCACAACGCGAAATCTGGATCCCCACGTGCGCGGCGAAGGCTTGCTAGACTGCGCCTGTGTCCTCAGAGCTAATCGGCATCTTGGGGGTGGGCGTGGCCCTCGCCGCCCTCATGGCGGGGCTCGTCGCTTGGCTGCGGGCCGACATCGGGCGGCTGGACAAGCGCGTCACCGAACACGGCGAGAGGCTGGCTCGAATCGAGGGCCTGCTGGAGGGCCTCGGTCGGCGCCACGCCGGCACAACGCTGGCCCACGGAAACTGAGCCGAGGGCCGACCTCCGCCGCGCTGTTGGTCATCAACGGTCCATCCCCGCGTGTGCCGGGAATGCTCGGAGTGCTACGCCCTCGTGCAGAACTCTGCACTTCACCCAGTTCGTCCGTGCTGCGTCGGGTGCATCGTGCCGTCGCAGGCTCGGAACGTCAGGCAGGCGATCATAGCCGCGTCCACCGCGGAGGAATCCTCCTGAGCCAGCGAATACGAGCTATCCGCACCTACACAAATCCTCTACAGTGATCGCGTTGAGCCTGAGATGCCTGGGTACTGCAAGACGGGATTCCTGTTCCTCGACGGCAGGGTCGGAAGTGCTCAGTAGGGGCGTATGCGCTCGGGCAGGGGGTCCCGGGCATTGATCGACTTCCGGATCAGCAGTACTCGCATCTGGTCAAGCAGATTGGCGTGCGATTCGGATGCGGTCACGTTGCGCAATTCATGAGGGTCAGTCGAATAATCGAACAGCACCTCCTCCCCTCGCCCGTCGATCCAGTACTTTGCGGACTTCGTTCGGATCATGCGGTTCGAGATGGCCTGCATGTAGATCAGATCCCGGCCATCGCCGCCTGCCATGACGGGAAGGAGGGATGTGCCCTGGTTGCCCTTGGGTAGGTCGATCCCCAGCATGTCGAGCAGCGTTGGCATGACATCGACGATCTCAACCAGCTCGTCCGACGCCACGCCGGCCGGCACACCGGGACCGCGAAAGATGAGCGGAATCCGCAGCGCGCCGTCATACGGCCGACCGCTCTTGCCTGTGAGGTTGTGGTCCCCAAGGTAGTCACCGTGGTCACTGGTAACGACGAAGATCGTCCGATCGGCGATCCCGGCGTCCTCGACCACCTCCATGATCCGTCCGATGTTCTGGTCAAGGTGCGAGACCATCGCGTAGAAGTACGTACGGTATGAATCCCAAGTGTCCTCTGGAGTCTGGAGAAGCCCCTTCATGGTGGCTGCCAACCCGGCAGGCAGGAGTTCAACCTCCCCGGGCGAGTGGCGCCGCTCCGGCAGCGCCCGTCCGTCGTACAGCCGAACAGCGGACTCCGGCGGGTTCAGGGGCGGATGGGGCGCATAGAATCCCGCATGCACAAAGAACGGGCGGTCCGGCTGGCGGGCCAGCGAGTCGCGGACGAAAGTGATCGTCTCGGTAGCCACCCAAGACGCGTGGGTCGTGTGATCCTCGCCCTCGAAGGTGTAATGCTCGAAGGGCGGCCTCTCACCGGGCATCGTGACCCGAGCGTTCTCTCGTACATCCTTTCCTTGTGCCCACAGCCACCGCCCGTATGCATCGTCGTAGCACCCGGGCTCATCGGACAGTCGCATCTGGTGAAAGCCGTAGGGTGGGTGTGGCTCCCTGTGGTTTCGGTCCTTGTGGGGCCAGAAGTGGAGCTTGCCCATCTGCCCGGTGTAGTAGCCTGCCGCGCGCAAGACATGCGTCAGCGTGACCTCGTCCTGCGGGAGCTTGATGCCGTTGCTGATGACACCGTGAGCGTGCGGATAGCGGCCCGTCATCAGGGAGGCGCGATTCGGCGAGCACGCCACACCGACAGTGAAATGGGACCGGAAGGTGACGCCCTCCCGCACAAGCCTGTCCATGTTTGGCGTGACTATGGCTTCATTGCCGTTCGCGGCGACGTGATCCCACCGAAGATGGTCCCCAGTGATCAGAATCACGTTCGGCGAGTCGCTCATTCGGATGCCGGATTCAGGGGGAAAGTACTCCGCTTGCGCCACACAGCGCGGCGCGCCGGCGCTGACGAATGCAACGAAGACCAGACCTAGCGTCAGGGCAGGCCGACAGCTGTGGGGCAAACGATGCGATCGATGGCGGGACCTAGTGGCGGCTGGCGAGCCTGTCATGGCAGCTATCCTATCGGAACGATCAGGGATCGTCGCGGCGGACCGCCTCCCGCGCGGTTCAGTCCCCGGTTGCCTTCTGGAGGGCAGTACGGCGTGGATTGCTGATACGCCAGAGCCGTCGAAGCCAGAAGCCAAAGTCATCTAGCAGCACATAGTAGGTCGGCAGCACGACCAGAGTGAGTACGGTGGCGGCCATGAGCCCGCCCATGACCGTGCGAGCCAGCGGGTAATAGCTCATCCCTGCCAGGCCGGCGTCGCCCACTGCCAGCGGGACGAGGCCCACGATGGTGGTCGCAGCGGTCATGCAAATGGGCCGCAGCCTCTCCTCGCAGCCCGTGAGGATGGCACTGCGGCGGCCAAGGCCCTGCCTCCGCAAGTGATTGATGTGATTGATTAGGACGATGCCGTTGTTCACGACAATGCCGTTGAGGATCAGCAGGCCTACTTGGGCCATCACGCTAAAGGCCGTGCCAGTCAGCAGCAGGAATGCGACGATTCCAACCACGGAGAAGGGCATCGCGAGCATGATCGCGAACGGGTGCAAGAGCGACTCGAAGAGCGCGGCCATGACGAAATACACCATCATCAGAGCTAGCAACATGCTGAACACGAAGTCTTGCGTGTCTTGGTCCTGCCGGGCCGAGAAGAACCCCTTGCTCCAGCGGTAGCCCGGCTCGTAGGGTAGCCCGTTGAGCACCTCGTCGAATGCCTCCCGACCCTCATCGACTTGGGATCCCCGGTACACCGCGTTTATCTCGGCGAACGTTCGCCGATCCTCTCGGTGCAGGCTCCCGACAACACGGTCCAGACTAAGGTCGGCAACGTTCCCGAGCAGCACCTGCCTGCCGCCCGGCGAAGTCCCCACGACCAAGGACTCTAGGTCCTCGACGCTCTGCATGTCGGCCGGGTCCAGACCGATCCAGAGCTCCACTTCGCCCTCGGGAGTGCGGAAGTTCCGCATCCGCTGCGAACGCACAGTCAGCCCGAGCACCCTTGAA
>JAJDWM010000589.1 GCA_022825595.1 Bryobacterales bacterium
CTCACCCTGTACTTCCAAGTCGACACCTGCGTGTTCTTATTGGGCGGACTCCCCATCGACCAGCACCGCGTCGATGACCGAGCCGTGCGCAACTCCGTTCTGGCCTGCGCTGTGTGGACATGGGCCCCGCCACCGCAGGCCAGATCGCCGGGCCCGCCGGTGTCTCTTTCGGCCTTAAGGTTCGCGCCAAGCTGGTCGGGCCAGTTCCCCTGAATAAGATCGAGCCACATCCAGCCTTGCCTGAGAAGCGTCGCCAATCGTACATCCAAGGGCAGAAGCCAATCGGCGTGGCCGGACAGCCCACGCCGACCTTGGCAAAGGAACACTGCCCAGGGGCGAACGCCTGCGCCCGGTAAGCGAGTCGGTTAGGTACGCCTTGCGTCGCACAGCCCTGACGAGGGCGACCGGCGGGCCGGGCGCCAATTGCGAGGGCTGCGGCCAACCTACCCAGAACTACGGAAGGGTTGGCTCCTCGATCGTGTACTCCACATCCAAGGCTTGCAGGAAGGCCAAGAGATCCGCCCTCTCCTCTTCGGAAAGGTCGGCATTCTTGGCGTCCTCCAAGTTCTTTTCGTCAAGCCACTCATTGGGCTTGCCTCCGCTCAGCATCAGGTCCACAGCTTCTTCGAGAGTCGCGACGCTTCCGTCATGGAAGTACGGTGCGGACTTAGAGATGTCGAACAGGCTCGGAGTCTTGAAGGCCCCGGTATCCTCGTCGGCCTCTGTCACCCTAGCCCTACCCGTGTCCGGCTCCTCGGCATCCATGCCGATGCCCACGTTGTGGAACTGCTTGTCGGCCAGCAAGCGTCCGTCATGGCAGTTCGTGCACTTCGCCTTCTCGGAGAACACAGTCCAGCCCCGCGTCTCCTGCTCATTGAGCGCGGTCTCATCGCCTGCCATGAAGGCGATGAATCGGGAATTCTCTGTGGTCGTCACGATGGTTCGCATGAAAGCAGCCACCGCATAGCCCACGTTCTCCGGTGTGGCTGGACCCCCGAAGATGGCCTCGAACTGCTCTGCATACCCGGAAATCTCGTTCAGCTGGGCACAGATGTCCTCCATGGACGGCGCACCGTCATTTCCGGACGCACCCATGTTGCCCCCTCCCCAAGCGCCAAGCACCTGTTTCTCGAGAGCCGTTGACCGACCGTCCCAGTACAGGGCATCGTAGTAGCCGACGTTCCACATCGTAGGAGCTGCTCGGGTGAGCTGCCTGTCAAACGCTCCCAATGCTGTTGCGCGGCCGTCGGTCAGGCCATGCTCCTGGAGGTGGCACCCGTAGCAGGACCGCTCGCCGTCGCCGCTCAGTCGCTTGTCGTAGTACAGCTGCTTGCCAAGCGCGACCTTCGCCTCGGTCATGGGATTGTCGGCTGGGACGACCATCAACTCGTAGCCGGCAATCTCGGGCCAAGCCGGCGGGGCCTCTTCCATCGGGGCCTCTTCCACTCCGCACGCTGCGAGCAGCGCGCCCAGCACAGCGGTTAGAACCAGTTCACGGCGTAGCAACATTCAGGATCCCCCTCCTATCGACACTTGGCCGGGCCGGGCCACAGTGGCGCACGGACCCCGGACGTGGCACTGCCATTATACGCCTCCAAGCCACCTTAACGCCCCTTTCGGAAGTGCGGAGCGCTCGCTCAGCCCCCGCATGCCATCGATGGAGCGCCTGCTGCCGCTGCACGCTACGTGGCATCGGTATGGGAACGCCTGTCAGTACTGCACGAGCGCTTTCTCTTCGGTCCCGTACAGCATGGTCTCCGCCCGCGCCAGCTCACCGGGTGGAAGCCGCACGACGCGCGGTGTGACCAATACGAGCATGTCCCGCCGATTCCAAGACCACTGGTTGCGGCGGAAGAGAACTCCCAGCAGGGGAATCTGCGCGAGGCCGGCAGGCCCTGACCGAGTGAGCCTGCGCTCGTGTACGGACAGTCCGCTCAGAATCGCGAACTCGCCCTGCCGAAGGCGCAGGCGTGACTGCACTGTCCTATTGGCAAGCACGGGAACGCCGTTTACTGCGCTCCCTGCCAATAGGCGGACCTCGACCTCCAGTTCCAGCGTCACGGCCAGCGCAGTGTGCACATGGGGCGTCACTGCCAAGTTCAGGCCAAGATCCTCAAAAGTAATTGTGGGGGGAGGCTGAATGTAGTTGGGGCCCGTTGGAGCTGAGACGCCGCCCAAGAACTGCGCGCTCGCTATCGGGTAGCGCTCTCCGATCTTGAACTCCGCCGGCACGCCGTGGGCAGTGCGCAGACGCATGCTCTGCAGCATCTGTGCGGTGTCCCGCTCTAGGGTTGCCAAGACAGAGCTGTTCCCGAAACTGATGCCGAGCTGGGTCTTGCCGCCACCGATGCCGATCATCCCGGCCGCCCCCGACACGTCAGGCCGTGCTCCGAGAACAGTGCTCAGGTTGGCCAAGGGGAAGTTGGTCGGGAGGCCCATCCCGGCTCGCGTGTCCCGGCCGCTTCCCGCGGACAGCAAGGCGACCTCAATCTCAACGTCAGCGGCAGGGTGGCCCAAGTCCTGCACGAGGGTCCTGGCCATTTCCAGCTTGCCGGGCGCAGCCCGCATGAGCACAATGCCGCTGCTGCCGACGCTCTGTAGCGAACGGAGGTCAAGCACCTGTTGCAGCATCTGGGTGACTTCGGTCTGCGCTTGGGGGGTGGTTGGTCCTCGAAGCGGTATGGAAGCCACGCCGACGGGCTCCAGCGCGGACCGAGTGTTGGAATCATCGGCCATCACGAGAATCAAATCTCGCGCGAGCGGAACGGCAACGGAGCCCGACAACGACCCGAGCACGTGCATCGCGCACGGGAAATCGCATTCGGACAGGTTCGCGCGCACCGGTCCGTCCGCATCGAAGTCCCCATCGAACCGAACTCGCACCCCGAATGCGGAGGCCGCTTCGACGTAGGCATCCCTGACCGAACCGCGGAATCGGAATGCGGTCTGGTGCTTGCGGTATTGGAGCTTGGGCGGACTGCGATACGGTCTCGGTGCGGCCTGCGGCGGGTCGAAGTCGCGTGTCAGCGATTGAGTGGGAGACGCTTGTAACCCTGCCCGGCCGAGCAATGAGTCTGCCGACAGTTCGAGGGCAGTGCGGTGCTGGCCCGCCAAGGCCAGCGCCCGCGCGGCGCCGGCCCGCACTCTCCGAGCGGCCCGTGCGTATGTCGGATTCGAAGGTTCCAAGGCGCGGGCCCGGCTGTAGAAGAGGAGAGCTTCGATGTGGCGCCCTTTGCGTTCGGCCACCCGAGCCTGGTGATACAGGTCTGCCGCAGAGGCTCCGGCGGTAGCGCCCGAGGGCACTGCAAGCAAGCTGGCTAAGACCAGTGCGAGCGTCTTGAGCGCGGCCATCCACAAGCAAGGACGGC
>JAJDWM010000145.1 GCA_022825595.1 Bryobacterales bacterium
ATGCCTCCTGAGCGTGCCCGGTACATCGCTGCGTTCGCGTTCATTCTTGGGAGGGTGGCGAATGCGGACCTCGAGATCAGCCGCGAGGAAGTCGCTGAGATGGAGCGCATGGTCGAGCGCGTTGGAGGGATCCCGGAAGAACAGGCCTCGCTCGTCGTGCAGATCGCAAAGGCCCAGCACAAGCTTTTCGGAGCCACGGAGAACTTCTCCATCACACGGGAGTTCAGTCGAATCTCGACCCGAGCACAGAAGCAGGCCCTGCTGCACTGCCTGTACGCGGTATCGTCGTCCGACCACTCCATCAGCGTTCGGGAGGACAACGAGATCCGTGCCATCTGCAAGGAACTCGGCCTGGACCACGCAGAATTCATTGCGGCCCGTTCGGTGTACAAGGAGCACCTGAGCGTCCTGCAGGGCTGATCCGGGACAGGCACTGCGTCCGACTTGGCTAGAGTGAGGGGGAGCCCGTGGAGATCGCAACGTTTGGAGCCGGCTGTTTTTGGGGTGTCGAAGCGACATTCGCTCAGGTAGACGGCGTGGTTTCGACCAGCGTTGGGTACGCCGGCGGCAGCGTCGAGAATCCGACCTACCAACAGGTCTGCCTTGGGCAAACTGGGCATACTGAGGTCGTGCGGGTCGAGTTTGACCCGGCTAGGGTCAGTTTCGAAGCGCTGCTCGACGTGTTCTGGTCTTGCCACGATCCGACGCAGCTGAACCGACAAGGGCCGGACTTCGGGTATCAGTACCGATCGGTGATCTTCTGCGAAGGCGCTAGCCAGCTGGCGGCAGCGGAGGCGTCCAAGCGAGCCGCCGACGCTTCGGGCCGCTACCTTCGCCCGGTCTGTACGGTGATCGAGCCGGGCCGCAACTTCTTCCGCGCTGAGGAGTACCACCAGCAATACCTCGCCAAGAAGGGGCTCGCAGCCTGCCACGCGTGAGCCCCTGCCCGCAGCCCGAAGTGCCGACCACCCTACGGTGGAGGCGCTGATGTCGCTGATGCTCGACGAGATCCGGCAGCAGCCGGGTGTGTTGGATCGACTGTCAAGGAGGCCGCCGGATAGCCTTGCGCATCTGGGTCGCAGGTTTGCGAGGCGGCGTCCCGCAATCGCTGTGATTGTCGCCCGCGGCACGTCCGACAATGCCGCCCTGTTCGGCCGTTACCTGTTCGAGGTCGCCCTTGAGATCCCAACGATGCTCGCGGCTCCGTCGGTCGCCAACCTGTACGGCCGCTTCGCGCTGCCTCGGGACGCCCTGATCATCGGGATATCCCAATCTGGCGAGTCCACCGACATCAACGGCTTCATGGAGGCTGCCAAACGGCATGGAGCGCTTTGCGTGGCGATTACCAACCATGCAGGAAGTCCGCTCGCGGCAATGGCAGACGAGGTCCTGCTGACGGAAGCCGGCGTGGAGCGGAGCGTCGCAGCCACCAAGACGTATACCGCGCAAATGATGGCGCTGTACTGGCTGGCGGTCGCCCTGGGCGCACCCATCACGGAATCTGATCTGCGGGCCGTCGCGCGCGCGTCCGAATCGGCCGTGGAGCTGGAATCCGGCATCGCAGCGGTGGTGGAGCACCATCGCGAGATCGCTCAAGCGGCGGTGATTGGAAGAGGTGTCAACTATGGCAACGGCCTTGAACTGGCGCTGAAACTCATGGAGACCAGCTATGTTGTGGCCTGCGGCTACGCAGGGGCGGACTTCGCGCACGGTCCGATCGCAATGGTCGGCACGGGGTTTCCGGTGTTTGCGTTCTGCCCACCGGGACCCACGTCAGGCCAGACTTCGGCACTGCTGGATCGGGTGCGCCAAGCCGGCGCTGACACCGTTGCGATCGGCGCACGGGGCGGATTGGACGGAGTCAAGACGCGCCACACGATCGAGGTTGAAGTGCCTTCGGCGGATACTCCCGGATTGCCCTCAGATATTCTGAGCCCAATTCCGTTGGTTATTCCCGGCCAGACCTTCGCCGCGAGGTTAGCCGAAGCCAAGGGTTTGGATCCCGACAGGCCTCGATCGCTAACCAAGGTCACGAGAACCTTGTGATCTGCCAGCCGACGAAGAAGGCGGCTGCGTACGACCTGTTTGCAATCTGCAGGTGGTCTCAGGCCCTGAGAACGCCCCTTTGCGCGTCGGACACCTTCCGAGTTGCTCGGCACTCCATGGGAGAATCCGCGTGGTGCGCCAGAACGCACGCCGGATTAGGGTGCGCGTACGCCCTTTGCGCCATCGGCCCGGGCTAGCCCTCCGCCACTCACCTGATTGCCCGCAGCGATGCCGGACCGAGCCGACAAGCGATCCACTAGATGTCGAGCTTGATGCAGAGCGACTTCAGGAACTCCTGATCCTGTTCCGTCAGGTTCGCGTCCAACGTCTTATGGTTGACCCTTGGCTGGCCCGTTCCGGGATTCTTGCCGCCACGCTTACTGAATCCTATCGTGGCCTCAAGCACAAGTAGGGCGTCATACCCCTCGGCTCGGAACTCCTTGATCACCTGAGCGATCGCAGGGGACGTCGAGAGCGACTCGTCGATTGCCCTGACCATGCGCTGCGTGAGGGTGTTCAGACGACTTTCCACGGTTCACCGCCTATCTGCGACCCGAGCCAAACACGCTAACTCATCCGGATGCACAGCCGCACCGTCATTAGACCAAGAAAAGGGTAGAATTGCAAGCCCGGATTCTAGGCGTCGGTCCCTAGCAACCGCCCCATCGCGCCGGACTACCTACCGGATCTCGGAGCCCCGCGAGCGACCGAACTGAAGCCGGTCAAAGCTGTGGAACACTGGGGTCTTGCACCGTTGAGATGAGGACGGTGACAATGGGAAAAGGCCCATGACGCTGACGGAGAGGACAGAATTGGCGAGGGATCTCGCCGCAGCCGTGGCTGTGACCAAGGACACTGCGTGCGCCTGTGACAGGGTCGTACCAGCGGGGATGGTTCCGCCGGCCGACGCGTGGCCCAGTCCGAATGTCCTCGACGCGATGCTGGCTCGGCCCGACGCCTCGCGCCGCGAGATTGAGCTCTATCTGTCCATCTGCCGGGATAGCGGGTTCCGGTCAGCAGGCGTGCCACCGCGGTGGGCTGCTCTGGGGGTGTCGGTGCTCGCCGGAAGCCAGACAGCGCTCGCTTCGTGGATCGCCCACCCTCACGGAGCGTCCCTGACGCCGGTCAAGTGTGCCGAGGCAGAATTGCTGCTGCGGCTTGGCGTCCGCGACCTCTGGATGGTGGCTGACATCGCGGCGCTCCGATCTGGAGACCTGGATTCGGCGTTCGTAGACATACGGGCTGTGGCCCAGATCGTGGAACACTCCGGCGGCCACCTCACGGTGGCGCTGGAGATCCCGTCACTCGGAGAACGAAGAGGCCGCGAGGCTTGCGCTGTGGCGAAACTCGCCGGAGCTGGCGCTGTTGCAGTCTCGGCCGCCGACCGAGAAAGAGGGGCGGAATC
>JAJDWM010000062.1 GCA_022825595.1 Bryobacterales bacterium
GAGGTCTACCTGAAGGCGGCCGAGCTCCTCGGGCTGTCCCCATCGGCGGTGATGATGGTGGCGGCCCACAAGGGAGACCTGCGAGCGGCGTCCCGGGCGGGGCTGCGCACGGCCTTCGTTCCACGGCCCCGCGAGCGCCCCAATCGCGATATCGACCTGTCCCCCGAAAACGCCTTCGACATCAACGCGCGCGACTTCCTCGACCTCGCGGACCAACTCGGGGCATGAGGTCCGGCCCGACGTCCGGCCCGACGCGGCGGGGTAACCTCAGGCACGGTTTCGTCCCCAACACTAGTTGGGGGTAAGGTGTTCGACGAGAGCATCCGTGTGAGCGAACGGGGTCCGGCCCCGATGAATGTTGCGGGCTCGGTAGTCGCGCAACTTGCCTGCCTTGCCGGGCTCATCCTCTACCCGCTGGTGAATACGTACGAGATTGACCTCGGCGCATGGGCTCGGCACTCGGTGCGCTTGGCGCCGCCTCCGCCGCCCGCGCCCCCGCCCGCCCCGATCCAAGCGGCCCCGCAAGCAGCCCCGCGCCGATTCGAGGCCGAGTTCCAGGCGCCGTCCAGGATCCCGGACCGTGTCGCATTCCTCAGCGACTCGGGCGCGCTGGCCTCTCCGATTTCCGCCGGTCCCGCCCCGAGCGGGCCCGCGGGCGGCTTGGGCGGGTCGGACATCGCGGGCGTGCTCGGCATGTTCCCCACGTCCGGGCCCACGATGCCGCCGCCAATGCCAGTTCGGGTCGGCGGCAACGTCCAGAACGCCAAGATTGTGACGAGGATCCTTCCGGTTTACCCGGTCGAAGCAGTCGAGCAGGGCATTTCGGGCAAGGTCAAGCTCGAGGCGGTCATCGACACACAAGGAAGAGTGCGCGACCTTCAGGTGATTGAGGGCCATCCGATGCTCGTGCCTGCAGCCTTGGAGGCGGTGAGCCAGTGGGTCTATCGGCCGACCCGGCTAAACGGAGCGGTCGTCGAAGTAGTGACCCTCGTCGACGTGATCTTCAACCTGACGATTCCTGACGCGAAAGAGCTCAAGCGCCTGCAACGGGAGGCCCGCAGGAAGGCTCGCCAGCAAGGGCGCTGAACGCCTGTCCGGCACGACGGCCGTGGCATTGGCCAGCCGGGCGGAGAGCGGCCAGGGAAAGCCAGTCCCGCGCAGTCCAGTTCGCGGGGTCTACGCCAGAATCTCGGTGATCAAGTTCCCGTGGACGTCCGTCAGCCGCATGTCGCGCCCGTTGTGGTGATACGTCAGCCGCTCGTGGTCGAGCCCCATCAGGTGCATGAGCGTCGCGTGCAGGTCGTAGACCGACTTGCGGTTCTCGACAGCCTTGTACCCGAACTGGTCGGTGGCCCCCACGACTGTGCCGCCCTTGACACCACCGCCAGCCATCCAGACCGTGAAGCCGAAGGGATTGTGGTCGCGGCCGTCCAGACGCTGGCTGATCGGCATGCGGCCGAACTCGCCGTGCCAAAGGATCAGGGTGTCCTCGAACAGGCCCCGCTGCTTCAGGTCCGTGATCAGCCCTGCGATGGGGCCATCGGTCTCGCCCGCGTGCATCGTGTGGAAGTACTTGAGGGACCAGTGCTGGTCCCAGGTCGGCTCATGGTTGCCGCCGCCCGAGTACAGCTGTACAACCCGCACGCCGCGCTCCACCAAGCGACGCGCCATCAACGCCTGACGACCGAAGAACCGCGTCCGGTCGTCGTCGAGCCCGTAGAGCTTCCGCACCGATTCGCTCTCGGAAGAGATGTCCACGGCCTCGGTCGCGTGGACCTGCATGTTGTAGGCCAGCTCGTAAGACTGAATGCGCGCCGAAAGCTCGTTGTCGTCAGGGTTGAGCTGCAGGTGTTCGCGGTTGAGGTCGTTGAGCAGGTCAAGCCACTTGCGCTGCCGGTCCCGGCTGATCTCCTTCGGCGGGCGCAGGTCGACGATCGGGTCTCCCGTTGATCGGAACTGTGTGCCCTGGAATGCCGCAGGCATGAAGCCCGCCCCCCAGTTCGGCTGCCCGTTGATCGGCCCACCCCGATGATCGGTGAAGACCACATACCCCGGGAGGTTCTGGTTCTCCGACCCGAGACCGTAGGTGAGCCAGCTGCCAACACTCGGGTGGCCAGCCAAGACCGTGCCGGTGTTCATCTGATACAGCGCTGGACCGTGGTCATTCGACAGGCAATACATCGACCGGATAATGGCCAGATCGTCGACGTGGTTGGCCACGTTCGGGAACAAGTCCGAGACTTCAATCCCGCTCTCGCCGTAACGCCGGAACTTCCACGGCGAGGGCATCAGGCCGCCTGGGTTGCCCTGCGATACGACCACCTCGCCAACGCCGGACATGGCTTTGCCGGCATGCTCGGCCAAGGCCGGCTTCGGATCGAAGGTGTCGACCTGGCTGGGGCCGCCGTAGCAGAAGATGGAGATCAGGTTTCGGGCCTTGGGCCTAAAGTGCGGCTCCGGCAGGGCATTCGCCTTTGGCGCGCCCAATGCTCGGTCCGAGGCCAAGACACTGGCAAGGCCGACGTTCGCCAAGCCGCCCCCCAGCACACTCATGAGTTCGCGGCGGTTCAGCGCTAGAGTCGGCATCGTCTACACTCCTCCCAGTTTCAAACTCAGCATAGCGCAGGCAGCTCAGCTATTGAAGCGATGGGCCTCGACAGATTCGGGCAACATCTCGATGCTGTATCCCGGCGCAACGGGAGCCAGATAGCGCCCGTCCCGAAGCTCGACAGGGTGGACGAAATGCTCGTGAAGGTGGTCCACATACTCAATGACCCGGTCTTCGAGGCTGGCCGACACGCAGGTGTAATCGATCAGAGCGAGATGCTGGACGTACTCGCACAGCCCTACCCCGCCGGCATGGGGGCAGACTGGCTTACCGAACTTGGCGGCCAGCAGCAGCACCGCCAGGACTTCGTTCACGCCGCCGAGGCGAGTGGCGTCGATCTGGACATAGTCGATCGCGTCCGCCTGCAGGAACTGCTTGAACAGGATGCGGTTCTGGCACATCTCGCCAGTTGCGACGGCGATGCCGTGGGGTCTGAGGGCCTGGCGGATGGCCTTGTGCCCCAAGACGTCGTCTGGACTGGTTGGCTCTTCGATCCACAGCGGGCGGAATGGGGCAAGATCGGTCATGTGCCGGATGGCCTCGCCGACGTCCCACACTTGGTTCGCGTCTGTCATGAGCGTGCCGGAGGGGCCGATCTCATCCCGGATGATCCGGCAGCGACGGCGGTCGTCCGCAGCATCGCGTCCGACCTTGATCTTGAAGCGGGTCCACCCGCGCGCCAGCCCGTCGCGGCACACCTTGCGCAGCTTCTCGTCTGCATACCCGAGCCATCCCGCAGACGTCGTGTAGGCCGGATAGCCCTCTCGTCGCATGCGCTCGATGCGACGCTGCTTCCCTACCACCCGGTTCTCTAGGAACTCCAGAGCTTCGCGCGGGTCTAGCGCATCCGTGATGTACCGGAAGTCGACGAGGCGCACGAACTCGGCGGGCGACATGTCGGCGACGAGGCGCCACACCGGCTTGCGCTCGCTCTTGGCCCACAGGTCCCACACCGCATTCACCACCGCCGCAGTTGCCAGATGCACTGCGCCCTTGTCGGGGCCGATCCAGCGGAGCTGCGAGTCCCCCGTCATGTGCCGCCAGAAGGCGCCCATGTCCTGGGTGAACTCCTCGAGGTCGCGACCGCACACGAGCGGGCGCATCGCCTCGACGGCGGCCACTACTATCTCCGTGCCTCGCCCCAAGGTGAAGGCGAGGCCGTGGCCCTCCAAGCCAGAATCCGTCTCGAGCACGACATAGGCAGCCGAATAGTCCGGGTCCGGATTCATCGCGTCGGACCCGGCCAATTCACGCGACGTGGGGAAGCGAATGTCGCAGGTGCGTAGGTCTAGGATCCTCACAGCCGCACCATTCCTTGGATGGCCTTGGCAAGTGCGCTCATTCGGCCGTTTCCAAGGGTTCCGGGTCTGCCCGAGTCTGGTCAAAGTCGGGCAGCCAGCTGTTGGCGTGGTCGAAGCTGCCGCCCTTGACGGAGAGCACGACGAAGGAATACCAAGGGCAGGAGTGCTTCAGGTCGGTCTCGGAGAAGTACGCATCCGCGTCGGGATGCGAGTGGTAGATGCCGATCACGTCCAAGCCGAGCTGGCGCGCGGCCTTGTCGGCGGCCAGCAGACTGTCATTCGAAAGTTCGTAGAAGGCGTGCTGCGACCCCGTGGCGGAATTCTGCAGAGGCATCGCCAGGCCGACAGTCTTGACTCCGCCGCCGGAGGTGCCGAGCATCGCGCCGACACACTCGTTGGGATAGGCCGCCTCCGCGTGGGCCTTCATCACAGCGAAGGGGATCTTGACAATTCTGAGCATGCGCGGCTCATTCCTCCTCATCCCAGAAGCGATCCGTGAGGTACTTGTCCGCTCCGTCGCACAAGACCGTGACCACGACGCTGCCGGGTGCCCTGCGCGCCACGCGCAAAGCGGCGACCACATTGGCGCCCGACGAGATGCCGGCCATGAGCCCCTCCTCGCGCGCCATGCGTTTGACCATCGCATAGGCGTCCTCGGTCTCGACGTACACCTCCTCGTCCGCGAACCCGGGATCGTAGATGTCCGGCTGCATGGCAGTAGCCATGTGCTTGAGACCCTCAAGGCCGTGGAAGGGCGTTGAGGGCTGCATCGAGACGATCCGGACGTCGGGATTCCGCTCCTTTAGGTAGCGGCCCGTCCCCATGAGGGTGCCGCTCGTTCCGAGGCCGGCCACGAAGTGCGTCACCCCGCCGGCCGTCTGGTCCCAAACTTCGGGGCCGGTGGTCTCGTAGTGAGCCCGCCAGTTCGCCGGATTGCCGTACTGGTCGGGATAGTACTTTCCCGCCGGTCTGGAGGCGAACGCATGGCGGCAGGCTTGGATGGCACCGTCTGTCTGCAATGCGGGATCGGTGAGCACGACCTCGGCGCCATAAGCAGCAAGGATACGCTTGCGTTCCGGGGAGGCATTCGCAGGCAGGTAGAGCCGCACACTATAGCCCAGCGCGGCGCCGATCATCGCGTATGCAATGCCAGTATTTCCGCTGGTCGCATCAATGATCGTTTGGCCTGGCCGGAGGCGGCCCTCGCGCTCCGCCTGACGGATCATGTTGAGAGCGGGCCGGTCCTTGACGGAGCCCCCCGGATTGAGGAATTCTGCCTTGGCATACACCTGAGAGCCGGGCAGGCCCTCCGCCACCCGGTCTAGGAGGACGAGCGGCGTGTCCCCGATCAGGTCCAGCACTGCGCTGCCCACGGCGGCGGGTGCGGCAGTCACGCGGCTTCCGGGCATGGCTCTTTCGAGCAGTGCCGGCCGCCGACGGCGTCCGGTCGCTGCGAGACCTCCCCATCATTCTATGGAAGTCCAAGAATTGGGCCTCTACCGTGGTAGAGTTCAGGGGCTCGCGTTGGGCGTGGGCACAGCACTCAGGAGGGGCATTTGATGGCACGTGATTTTTCGAGGCGCGACGCGATCCGGTGGGCAGGAGGAGCCGCGATGGCAACCACCTTCCTGCCGTTCAGCGGCAAGTTTGCCGCGTGGGCGCATCCGTCCGAGAAGCCGCTAGCAACCCGCCTGCTGGGGAGAACCGGCCGTGAGGTGACCACGTTCGGTCTGGCCGGCGGGAACAAGATCCAGTGGGACCTTCCCGGCGATGAGGCAGTCCAAATCGTGGTCAAGGCTGTGCGCGCGGGCATGACCTACATCGAAACCGCCAACAATTACTTTCTGAGCCAAGAGAAGATGGGCAAGGCGTTCGAGATCCTGAACCTCAAGCCCGGCCTGCCGGGCTACGACTACAGCCTCCGGGCCCGCCTGTTCATCGCTACCAAGACGGCTCTTCGCCACAGTATCGTCCGCGACGGTTCCACGCCGATGGGGCGCTCGTCGGGCGGCGGGAAGCTGGTCCTGGCGGACATCGAGCGGTCCCTGACCCAGTTCTTCGGCGACGGCAAGGGGCACATTCCCGAGGGCGCATACCTTGACCTGATGCAGGTGCACCACATTGGCAGCAAGGAAGAGGTCGACGCAGTGTTTGAGGGCTTCGAGAACCCGGAAGACAAGTCCCTGCCGCGGGTAGGCGCCCTAGCCTGCCTGCTCGACTACAGGGACGGCACGAACCGGACAGGCCTCAATCCCCAGCACCGCAAGTGGATCCGCCACTTAGGGATCACCGGGCACGAGAGCCCAGCGGCCCACATGTACGCCATCCAGCGCGACACCACCAACGTCCTCGACACGCTTCTGGTGGCCGTGAACCCCAACGATCCCCGCTATTTCTGCCACCAGACCAACTCGATCCCTGTGGCGCACGCCAAGGGGATGGGCGTGATCGGAATGAAGGTCTTTGCGGACGGGGTAATGTACGGCCTCAAGCAGGAGTACGCGCACCGGCCAGGCCAGAGCGTGCCAACTGTGGGCCAGCCGGACAAGCTGCCGTATGAGGACTTCATCCGCTACTCGCTGAACCCGCCTGGGATGTCGACGATCATCACCGGGATCGGACTGACCGACAAGGATGACAACCCGGAGCGCGATCAACTGGTGGCAAACCTAGCCGCCGCGCAAACGGCCAAGCCCCTCAGTGACCGGGAGAAGAAGGATATCGAGCAGACCGTGGCCGAGCTGCACGGGACGCGGACCAACTTCTTCCAGCGGCCTTCATCTGGCTTCCAGCCTCCCCAGGAGTTCGCCGCGCAGCGGCAAGAGAGCGGCGCGGTCCGGTTGGAGTGGCACTCGGCATACGCCGCGGGCGACCCGATCGTGCGCTACGAGGTCTACCGTCGGCACGAACGAATCGCGACGATCCCGTTCCGGCCGCAGACCACCTTGGCACCGTTCTCTTACGAGGACACGGCCGCCCCCGGAGGCCACTCGGGTGGTCTCTACTACCTCGTGCGGGCCGTCGACGCCGCGGGCCGTCACGCTGACACCCTAACCGCCAAGGCCTGAGCGGGGCGACTTTTCGCGATTCGGCCCCTTGCCGTGTCGGAGTAGTGTCCGCGGGGGTCTCCGGACACGCAGTTTGCCACCGTCCAACTGTTCGCGGCCCCGTTCCGAGGGAAGACGCGGCACCCCCCTTGGAAACTGTGACTTCTATCCCTGAGAAAAGCGACGGCGCTCTGCAGTGTGATATCGGCACTGTATCGAGGCCGTCGCTCATTGGGGCTGCGCTCTGGAGGGACTCGCTGACCCCATACTTTGCCATCGAGGGATGCATGGAACGCCAGTTTGGCCAGATTGAGGCCCGTGCCTGCCGTCGCTTTCGCAACGCCAAGGGGAGTCTTGAACGGGGAAGACATCGCCTTCGGGCACGTGTGGGCGCAGCACAACTGCCAGAGCATAGCCCTGCGGAATTGACCTGCATCGCGAGGCAGTTCATCGTAAGCGGTCGGGGAGGGCGTGAGAACTGGGGAAGGCTGGTCCGTGACGGGCCTCGACCGGCCGTTGCTCGCACACCCCAACGGCGAATGCCGGTGCGCTCTGCCAAGCTCGATGACACTCTCTCGCCCGTGGTATTCTGAGCCCCGTGCCGGGCCGCCGCCCGCGCCTTGCTCGCATGGCGGACAAGGGCATCATCAAGCAGCACCCCGCTCCGGCCGTGGTGGCCGAGCCCCCACCGGCGGTCGTGGTTCCCGGACCTCTGGAGTATCCCGATTCGGACGGTAGATTCTTGCCCGAGAACCCCTTGCAAGCCAACGCCATCGTGGAGTTGCGCTCCAACCTGAAGCAGCATTTCCGGGACCGCCCGAACGTGGTGGTGGAAGGCGACATGTTCCTCTACTACGAGAAGGGGCAGGCCGACGAGCGGCTGGTGCGGGGAAAGCGCGTGGGCAAGTTCGTGGCCCCGGACGTGATCGTCGTGCTGGACCACGACTTGGGCGGACGTGGGACGTACAAGCTGTGGGAGGAGGGCAAGCCCCCGGATTTCGCGCTGGAGGTGATTTCGCCGTCGAGCGAGGTGCGCAACCGGGAGACGAAGCGTGATTTGTACGAGCGGATCGGGATCGGGGAATATTTTGTGTTCCAGCCGGACACAACGCGCGCTGGGCCGCGGCTGGTGGGCTACGAACTGAAGAAACGGGGCTACGAGCGGCTGGGGCCGCAGGTTGGATTGCCGGGATCGGTGCGGAGCGACGTGCTGGAGGTGTCGTTGCGTCCGGAAGGGGCGTTGCTGCGCATGCGGGATCTGCGGAGCGGGACGGACTACCTGTGGAACGTGGAAGTGATTCAGGAGAAGGAAGCGGAGGCGGCGGCGCGACGAGAGGCTGAGGCCGCCCGACGAGTGGCTGAGGCGGCCCGACGAGAGGCCGAGCACAAGGCTCAGCGGGAAGCCGCCGCGCGCCGGGAGGAAGCGGCCGCCCGACGAGAGGCCGAGCACAGAGCCGAACGAGAAGCCGCCGCACGCCGGCAGGAAGCGACGGCCCGACGAGAGGCCGAGCACAGGGCTCAGCGGGAAGCCGCCGCGCGCAAGGCTGTGGAGGCGCACCTCACCGCATTGGAGGCGAGGCTAGGCCATGGCGGGCAGCACCCGACGGACGCTGGCTGAAGCGCTCGCGGTCAGCCCCTTCCAACATCGCACGAGACAAACCAGCATCCTACTCCACGCCTCTCCCGAACGGTTACAGTTCACCAGCGCCTCCGATTGGCTTGGGAATCAAACGACGCTCCTACCGCGAGAAGCAGGCATCGCAGATCTCAATCAAGGGTGGCTCAGATCCTGCGCCGCACTGAAGGTGCCGCTGCAGCGAAGCTCCCTAGCAGGAACCGCCCAAGGCTCGTCATGCAACCGATCTTGGCAAGCGGGAGCGATAGAGTCGGTGGAGGAATATGGTTGTCTGCTTGTGGGTTGCTGCCAATCGCAAGCCCCACACGCTCCGACCGAAGCCACGCAGGGCACCTGCTGCATGGCAGTAGATTCTTCAGGGACGGCTCCCGACCACCGACATCGGGCCATCGACTGAGAGCCATACATGGAAGCACGTCCAGAATCGTCCAGTCTGGTGGACGTCAGCGGGCACGCCTTCAGCCGCAGCCCAGTCACTTATCGGTTCTCCAACGTCGGCCCTGTGAGAGAGGCATCGCTTAACCTCGGCCAACTCACAGTGATTGCCGGAAGAAACAACACGGGAAAAACGTATATCGTCTATTCCCTTTACGGTTTTCTCAAACAGTGGAGGGACCTCTTTAACGGCGATCAGTTCCTAGCGGCAGTCCCGGATGCAAAGAGTGATTGCGAGGCGATCCTTGAAGGCATTCGCCGGACTGGCCGTGCTACAGTTCCGACTTCGTCCTCAACCATACTCAAGAGACGCCAAGTCGTCGCTGAGAGGATCGGTCAGTGTTCCCCCGTTTTGTTTCGACGAGTATTCAATCCGAAGCGAAAGAGATTTGTCAGTGCGCGTCTACGGATAGAACTCGAAGACGGGCATGCCTCCCTCGGTCCGTCACCACTAGAACTAGACCTCTTCCAAGGCAAGATCCGGGTCTATCTTGATAACGACACCATAGTTGTCTCGATGGATGGAATGGGCCATCCAGCAGCCCCCCCAGACCTAACGACCATCGCCGGGTTATACTGCTACTTCATAGTGCAAGATCTCTTTCCAACCCCATTCGTACTTACTGCAGAGAGGTTTGGCATATCGCTGTTCTTCAAGGAGCTTGACTTCACAAAGAACCAGATCGTAAGCCTTCTTCAAGAGCTCGCGAGTGAAGGTCGTCAAAGACAGTCAAGACCGTTTCTAATCGTGGATCGATCTACGAGCCGCTACGCGATGCCGATCAAGGACAATATAGATTTCACGCGCGACATTCCCGACCTGCCACGGGAGACTTCGTCACTTGGGGAGGAGAAACTCTTCAACAATATCAAGGAAATGATGTCTGGCTACTATAGCAACGCTACGGACGAGATCAGATTCATTTCAAAGGCGAGGAAAGACGGTCGTTTCAACATCCCACTCCATCTTGCTTCTTCATCCGCTCGGGGCCTAGTTGATCTGTACTTCTTTCTGCGCTATTCAGGCCGTCGTGGTCAGCTACTAATCATTGACGAGCCTGAGAGCCACCTCGACACCGCGAATCAAGTGCGGTTTGCACGTCTGTTGGCACGCTTAGTCGCTGCAGGCCTACGTGTGGTAATCACAACGCACAGCGATTATATCATCAAGGAACTCAACAATCTAATCATGCTTGGTCGCGAGTTTCCAAACAAGCGAAACGTGATGAAGCGTCTGAAGTATCGTCCTGAAGACCAGTTAAGCGCTGAATCTGTACGAGCGTATGTCGCAGAGGATGGGGGATTAACCGAGTGCAATATTGGTCCGTATGGTATCAATATGCCCGTCTTTGATGTCACGATTGATGAAATCAACGAGGCGACGATTGAATTGGCTTCTAGAGCACAGAACACCGGATAAATGATTAGTCTGCCTAGTGAAGTCAGAAACGTGTTGAGAACTAGAGCTTCAGTGCCAATCAAGAACGGTAGATTTCTACTCCAAGAGCCGAAAGTAATGGCCGTCGAAGTGGTCGCGGTTCACAAAGATGTGATCGTAATCAACCTTGACAAACTTGGTAGCCTCGGTGGAATCAAGGATCAGTACCAATCGAGGTGTGACTATCTGGTATTGTGTCAGGCAAGTAGAAATGCAAAGGCCGTGTTTGTGGAACTCAAGAAGACTCTCAGCCAAAAGAAGAAGGGACTTGAGCAACTCCGCAGTGCATCGCCGTATCTCTCGTTTCTGACAGAACTATCCCGTGTTGTCGGCCCTGCTGACGAACAAGTTCCCAGAATTTCTGTTCGGCACGTTCTCATTGGTAGTCGGGTCGCTCCGATGCTGGACAAGCGTCGACTAAGTGATTCGCAGGTCTTGCCGGACAAGACGCATCGTGGCATAACGGTGAGGAGACTTGTCGGAGAAAGGCTACGATTCAGTAAGCTTGTGGGACCGTTCTGACGAGTGGCCGATCTGTCCACGGTCTCTGGCACAAGGTGACGGGGAACTCAAGCGTGGCGTGAGAACAGACCCCTAGGGGCCGAAGATCGGTCGTATCTTGGACTTTGTCGAGGCCGCGTCGTCCCCCGAGGACCTCCGCCGGGGGGGCTATCGGGTCCACCGCCTCTCCGGAGACCGGCGAGGCTTCTCGACCGTTCCTGTGGCCAGCAAGCTGCGTGTGGTCTTTCGCTTCGTCGACGGTAACGCCTATGATCTGGAAGTGGTCGGCTACCAGCGCAGCTAGGAGGACCATGGGCATGGATTTGGATGTCATTGACGGTGTCGTCCCAGCCGAGCAGCTGGAGCAACTTATAGAGAGCATTCGCCAGGATCCTCCGCATCCGGGCCTCCACGTAGCCAGCATCTGCGAGCGTCTCGCCGTCACCGTAGGTCAAGCCGCGCGGAAGCTCGGCACTAGCCCTGCCAGCCTCTCGCGAGTCATTGACGGTCGCGCGCCGGTCTCGCCAGATCTGGCCGTGCGCATGGAAGCCGCGGGCTGGCCCAGTGCCCAGTTCTGGATGCACCTGCAATCCCGGTACGACATCGCGCAGGCTCGGCGGCGCATGGCAGCCTAAGGCCGGAGAGGTCGCGCCTGCGTCGATGTAGCCCGAGAACCCGCGAATCTGGCGGTAGCGAATACCGCTAGGCGGGCGCGAGGCATGGCACCCTGGCCACGATTCCCAACGGTGGTCGTGATCTGAAGTTCAGTGGTCTGCGACACCGATCACGAGCTTGAGGAGCACGCTGTTCAGCAATCGGATGACGGGCCGGGGTTTGCGGAAACCACCGGCAAGCAGGACGGATGTCATGCCGGGAGCGGGAGTAGTTGTAAACCCAGTGCTTCTCGGCGGTGGGATTGTCGCTGTGGCAGGAGACGGTGCGAGAATCGAAATCGGAGGAGGAGTCCTAGGGCAGGCCCAACGCCCAGCCGGCCCGCAATCAGCCATCAAGGCGACAAAGCTACGTCCCAGTCAACGATCCGGTCAATTGACTGCACCGCCATTGGATGGTATCCAGGACGCGCCTTGCGGTAAATGGCCCTTGCGCGCACCGTTCCATCCTCCGTCTTGACCAGCTGCTCGTAGAGAGGGCGCAGGAACTTCCGGCGGCCAACTGTGGTCAGGAATTCCTCCACTGTGCCGTTAGCCGCCGCGTACTCGTTGACGGTGGACAGGACGAGCCACTCGCACAGGATTTCGGCGTTTCCTGCGCTGGTTAGGCCGAACACGTCGTCCAGTTCCACCAGCCGGTCCGCACCCAGATCCACCGGAAGTTCGCGAAGGAAGCGCAACCAGTGCTGTGTCGTCCAATTGGATGTGTCGATTTCCCGGGCTAGGATCGCCCCGGCCACCCACTGGCCGGCCACCTTAGCGACTGCCTCAAGGGCGTCCGACACCGGTTCATGCCGAACCGTCGGCAGGCCCGGGCGCTCCAGCCATTCCGTCAAGGACACTTCCCCCGCAACGTCGGGGCGGTTGGCCAGGAGGTTGCGCTCCAAGTACTCCGCGAACTGGGCGGTCGTGACGCTACGGAATGCAAACTCCTCAAAGTACGATCGCAGGAATGGGTCGAACACATCGCGACCAACGTTGTCCTCGATGGTCCGGAGAAACATCGCGCCCTTGATGTAGGGGACGCCCGTGAAGCCATCGTCGGGATCCCGGTCGGCAAGGTCCACATGCAGGATCTGGTCGCGCGCCGCAAGTTCGTCCATCTCATCCTTGAGCGCTGCCACTTCAAGGGACGATTCCATGGCCGCCCGCTCCGGCCCATACACAGCCTCTTGGATGCGCTCCTCGATGTATACGGTGAAACCCTCATTGAGCCAGAAGTCCCGCCATGTCGCATTGGTGGCGAGGTTCCCGGACCATGAGTGCGCGAGCTCGTGAGCGATCAGGCTCACGAGGCTCTTGTCCCCCGCAATCACAGTTGGCGACACAAACGTGAGGCGAGGATTCTCCATGCCCCCGAACGGGAAGGCCGGCGGCAGCACGAGAATGTCGTAGCGCCCCCAGCGGTAGGGTCCGTAGAGTTCCTCCACCCTGCGCATCATCGCTTCGGTGTCCTCAAACTCTTTGGCCGCAGCCCGCACTACGCTGGGCTCCGCATATACTCCCGTCCTCTCCCCAGTGGGCTCGAATGCGAGGTCCCCTACCGCCAACGCGATCAGGTATGAGGGAATCGCCATTGGCATTCGAAACCGGTAGTTTCCGGACGGCGCGTCCGCCGAGGCGGTCTCAGCACTCATGACCGCTCGGAGCCCCGGGGGCACGCGAATATGCGCGCCGTACGTCACTCGCACTGCTGGCGTGTCCTGGACCGGAATCCAGCTGCGGGCGTGGATCGCTTGGGACTGCGTGTAGAGGAAGGGATGCTTGCGACCGGCGGTCTGGCGTGGCTCGAGCCATTGCAGGCCGCTAGCGCTCGGGGATGTCGAATAGTCGATGCGCACCGTATCAGCCGTGCCACGCCGGATCCTCAGTGGCGACCCGAGGATTGGATCGGAGTCCCCCAGCGAGAATTCCGCTGGCGCGTAGCCGTCGCCGTCTGCAACATCGACTCCCCCAATCTCCAGGTCACGCGTGTCGAGGACCAATTCGGTCCCGTCGCCAGCCACAGTCAGCGTGCAGGTCCCGCTCAGGTTCCGCCGCTCGAAGTCAGCCGTTAGATCCATCTCGACGTGAGAAACCCGGACCTGGGAGGGGTTGGCATAGGAGTGCAGGTCCCGCGATGCGTCTTCGGCGACGGGAGGTATTGATGTGCAGCTAGCCATGAGGATGGTCGAAACGCAGACAACTCGGACAGGACTTGTCACCGCTCACTCCCGCGTAATGAACTCGTCCAAGCTCAGCATTGCTCGGCCGAGTTCCCGCCACGCGGCACGCTCCGCTCCAGGCCCGCGCGCTGCATACCGTTCTGCCTGCGCAGCGTGGTACAGCCGCGCCCGCTCGGTCTCCTCGGGATCCGGACTGCGGGCCAAGCACCAGCGGGCCAAGATCTCGAACCGGGACTCGAACCCGTCGGCCCCTGTCTGGAGGATTCGGTGCGCCAATGCCTCGGCCGCTTCCTGGAATACCGGGTCGTTGAGGAGATTCAGCGCCTGCAGGGGCGTGTTTGAGCGTTCCCGCCGTGAGACGCTCGTGAGCGTATCGGGAGCGTCGAAATTGACGAGCATCGGATAGGGTGACGTGCGACGAAGGAAGATGTACAGCCCACGCCGATAGCGGTCCGGGCCAAGGTCCTCGGGCCAGTCCTTCTTGGAGTAGCTCAGCTCGGAGACGCCCGACGGCTGCGGCGGGTAAACGCTCTTGCCCCCAACACGCGGGTTCAGCAGGCCGCTGGCGAAGAGGGCGCTGTCGCGAACGAGCTCCGCCGGCAGCCGCAGCCGGTTCTGGCGCGCAAGCAGCGCGTTGCCCGGATCCTTGGCCTTTGCGTCGGGGCGGTCGTGCGACGCTTGGCGATAGGTCGCCGAATTGACGATGAGACGGACCATCGCCTTGCGGCTCCACCCTTGGCGCACGAACTCGCTGGCAAGCCAATCCAGCAACTTCGGGTGCGTCGGCCGTTCCCCCTGAAGTCCAAAGTTCTCCGGCGTCTTGACGAGGCCAGTGCCGAACAGTTCCTGCCATATGCGGTTGACCTCGACACGGGCGGTGAGGGGATTCTCCTCCGAGGCCAGCCAGCGCGCCAAGCGGAGCCTGGGCGGATCATCCGCCGTCGGCATGTCCGGCAGTACTGAGGGCACATTCGGCGCGACTTCGCTGCCCAGAGCTCGGTAGTCGCCCCGCAGCGCCAGCCTCACAGGGACGGGTTCCAGCCGCTCGACCATGGTGTACGCCCGAGACACCTCAAAGAGGTCCGTCTGCAGAGCCACGATCTCTTCACGGGCTTCCTTGAGTCGCTCGGCGGCGGCCTCATCCTTGGCAAAGTCGGGCCCGCTTCTGCTAAGGAACCACGCCGCAACCTTGTCCCTCTCCAATTGGGTCAGGTCTTCGGGCGGAGCCCGCAAGAACCAGTCGGCGCGGTCGTTGGCGGCCCTCCACTCGGTAACGGAGTGGTCCCAGTCAGTGCGGACGCCGGGATTATCCATCGCCTCGAGCATCGACGCGTGCCACCGGGCCTGCATGGCATCGAGACCGTGTTTGGACCGGACTGCGGCAACGGCCCTGCGGTAGGGAGAAATCGAGCGCAGGTAGGGGCCAAGCTCTCCGGGCAGTGGGGCCTCTATATCTCGCTCGACAGCGTTGTGGAAGAAACCGAAGAGCGCGTAGAACTCGCGCTGGCTCACGGGATCGTACTTATGGTCGTGGCACTGTGCGCAGCCGACGGTCAGTCCGAGCCACGTGTTGGCCACGGTGTTGACCCGGTCCACGGTTTCCTCGAATCGCTTCTGTGCATTCTTGGTGCCGGCCTCGCGGTTCTTTATCCCATTGCGCAGGAACCCAGTGGCGACGCGCTGCTCGACGGTTGCGCCCGGCAGCAGATCTCCTGCGACCTGCTCAACAGTGAACTGATCGAAGGGCATATCACTGTTGACCGCCTGAATCACCCACTGGCGCCAGCGCCAGGCATGCGGACGCAGCGGATCCCTCTCGTAACCCTCGCTGTCGGCGTATCGGGCAAGGTCCAGCCAAGGCAGGGCCCAGCGCTCCCCGAAGTGAGGAGACCGCAGGAGACCCTCGACCAAATCGCCGTACCGGTCGTCAAGCGTGAGCTGATCCAAACCTTCCAGCTCGCGCTCGCCGGGCGGCAGACCTACCAGATCGAGGTGCAGCCTTCGAGCCAGAGTGAATGGGTCCGCATCCGGAGATGGCTCAAGCCCTTCGGACTCAAGCCTTGCAAGCACGAAGCGGTCCACCGCATTGCGCACCCAATCAGCGTTCCGCACTTCCGGCAGGGATGGTCTCCGAACCGGCCGGAACGCCCAGTGGGTCCCATCTGCCCCCGCAGGCAAAGCCGACGTGGCAGGCCGGCTGGGGGACTCCGGCCAGACCGCCCCCTCGGCGATCCATGCGCGCAGGACAGCGATTTGCTGCGGGGCGAGCGGTTCGCCGCCCGGAGGCATTCGGAACCCGTCCTCGTCGCTGGAGACGCGCTGGAAGAGCTTGCTGCCAAGAGGGTCGCCCGGAACAATGACAGTCCCGGAAGCACCTCCCATCAGGGCGGCCCCCCGGTCGTCAAGGCGCAGTTCCGACATCTGCTGTTGGGAGCCGTGGCACAGGTAACAGTTGCGGTGCAGAATCGGCTCGACGTCGCGGCCGAAGTCCACGGCTCCCAACACCACGCTCGGCGGCAACAGCAAAAAGACCGAGAACGCGGTTGAGTGGAGGAGGCGCATCGTCAAACTCTTGAACTGGCTACTTCCCTGATCGGGAGCTGAGGTCTCCCGCGCGGGCGCCATGCAACATCAAGAGCGTGGGA
>JAJDWM010000321.1 GCA_022825595.1 Bryobacterales bacterium
CAGGAGCGGGTGCCGGGCCGGTGCCCGGCACCCGCGGGATGCTCTGTCGATGAGTTCCCAGCCGGGTATTCCTAGGCGGGTTGCTCTCCAGCAGGGCCCGCTTCCGCTTCCCCGACCGACCGCAAGGATAGCAGGCGCCTAGCTGGCGGGGGCCGCGCGGTGGGGATCGAAGAGTTCGCCCTCGCGCAGCATGGCGCAGCTTACTGCGAGGAGCCGGTCGGCGACCGTGCGCAGGGCGCGTCCGTGCGGATGGCCGCGCTCGCGCAGGGCCCGATACTTGGCGCGGCTGATGGGATCGTGCTGGACCGCGACGCGGCTCCAGTGATAGGCGGCGTTGACCAGGCGCGGCTGGGAGGCCCGGCGGCGGAAGACGCGCCTGGCCTTCCCGGAGCGCTTGGTGACCGGGGCCACCCCGCACAGGCAGCGGAGGGCTTGGTAGTCTCTGGAATGCAGAGGTCCGGAAGCCTCTGCGAGCAGCGTGGCGAGGACGGTTCGCCCGACGCCCGGCAACGACGCGAGGATCTCCGCGTCACGCTGCTCAGCCGGCTGCCCCTCTGCAGGCTCCTCGCTGGCGGTGAGCTTCCCGAGCAGGTCCGCGAGCGAGCGGTCCGCACTCCGGACCTGCTCGTTGAGCAGGCCGAGCCGCTGGGCGAGGAGCCCGACATGCGCGGTGGCGGCGTCGACGACGCCCGGGGCCGTGGTCACCGGATCGGTGCGCAGGGTGGCGAGCACCTCGCCGGCCTGGAAGCGCCGCAAGCGGTGTTTCTTCAACAGCTTGGCGACCGTGGACGGGCGGACTCGCCGCGCGGCGTCCGGAGTGGGGGCGAGCTTCCAGAGGGCTAGGGTCCAGTCGGCGGCCAGGTCGGCCCCGAGTTCGAGGAACTGCGGGTAGTAGCGCCAGAGCTGCTCGCGGATGCGGTTGGCAAGGCGGGTGCGCTCCTTGGTGAGGTCGTCCGCCATGCGGGACCACTCGCGCAGTTGGGCGACCGTGGGGTCGAGGGCGCGGAGCTCGCGCAGGCAGTGCGGGTCGGTGCGGACGGCGTCAGCGAGGACGCGGGCGTCGCGGCGGTCGTCCTTGGCGCCGGAGGGCGAGAAGCGGTCCCGGAAGCGGTCTAGCTGCTTGGGATTGATGGAATGCACCGGGAATCCGCGGTCCAGCAGGCTGTCGACGACGGGTCCGTGAGGGATCTCGATCGCGACCCGGACCTGTCCCGGGCCGGCGCGTGTGCGGGCGAGGATCCAGTCGATCAGCAGACCGAGGCCGCTGCCCGAGTGCTTGAATTCCTGCTCGCCGAGGACGGTGCCGTCGGCGTCGAGAACGCAGGCATGGTGCGACTGGGAGCCCCAGTCGATGCCGGCGAAGAAGGCCGGCTCAGGATGAGGTGTCAATGGCTGTGTCTCCTTTGCGTGTGAGTCGCCGCGACACTCAACCGGTCCCTGTATCGGTGCTCCCAGGCACAAACTCCCTACGGGGTGTCTGTCACGGCACTCGCCCGGGGCACAGGTCCCCCCCAGGCGCTCGAAGCAGCAGGGGGCAATAGGTTGCTCCCGGGGAGTTGACTCGTCAAGACGCGATGCCGGAGTCGGAACGACGGACGTCGTGATCGGGAATCAACCGGGCTAGCTGGGCCCGACTGCGGGGTCCGGGAATCGCGGCAATTCCATGCGCGATTCCCGCCCCAACGATCACCCTGTCGCTGCCCCTCTTCTGGCACCACCTAGAAGATACAGGGGGGAATTGCGTGATCTGCGTGTCAGGCAAGGGCACGACCAAAGGATTCTCCGCGATCGTCGTCGACACGTTGCCGGATCTGGAGTTGGTGGCGAAGGGCCAGTGGTTTCCGCGCTACCGCTACGAGCCAAGAATCGCGCCATCTGCGTCCCGGGGATCGGCTCCACGAAGCCCTTCTCGGTCCTCGCCGTTGACCGCATCCCGGACCTCCACTTCGTCGGGTTCGGCCAGTGCTTTCCCAGGTGGACCTACCGGCAGCCCCGGGGGTATCTTTGACCGGGCCGAACTATTTGCGACCGATCTGGAGCGTGTCGACAACATCACCGATGCGGCCCTGGACGCGTTCCGGCAGCACTACGGCAGCGATACGATCACCAAAGACTTGATCTTCGAATACGTCTACGGCGTGTTGCACGCACCGACCTACCGCGCGCGCTTCGCGAACGACCTATCCAAGGATCTGCCTCGGATCCCGATGGTGCCGGACTTCGAGGCCTTCGCCGAGGCCGGTCGTGCCCTGATGGGGCTTCATCTCGGTTACGAGGCCTGTGCCGAGTACCCGCTCGAAGTCGAGATTTCCATAGGTGCCCCGGGAGACCACCAACAGCGCTACCGCATCGGGAAGAAGAAAATGAAGTGGGCCGACAAGGAGCGAACGGCTCTGGCGGTCAACTCCCACGTTAAGATTTGCGGGATTCCATCCGAGGCGCACCGTTACGAGGTCAACGGCCGCACACCGCTCGAGTGGTTCGTGGACCGCTACCACGTCAAAAAGGATCGGCGGAGCGGCATCGTTAACGACCCGAACGGGTGGTTCACTGAAGCGAGGGATTTGATCGCTGCATTCAGGCGCATCGTCCACCTCAGCGTCGAGACCGTCCGCATTGTCGAGCGCCTGCCGGACCCACTCCCGTAGGTTCGAAACCCGGAGAAGGTGGTGACCACGGATGGGCGCAGCGGCTCATGCCGTGCCCGGCCAAGCGGTTCATCGTGGCGCAGGCGTGGCCGGTCGCCCAAGTCTGCGAAGGACGCGTGGTTGCACACTGTGCCGGGGTCGCGGCCGAAGGCGCTCTTCTAGACGAGTTCGAGCTTCTTCGAGGCCCGTTGCAGCATGCGACGCTCGCCGCGGGAAGTCGACTGCGGCCGGCGCCGATCGGCGCGCTGACGGAACTGAAGGCATTCTCAATAGACATCCAGACGGTCCGTAGGGGTGGTGGACTGCCGCGGGCCCTCGCGTTCCAACACGCAGTGCTACAGGGTTGGCAGACCCGTCCCGCGTACGGAGCAGCTCCGGAGGAGGGCCTGCGGGAACACGCGTCGCAGCAGGCCCCGCAGATCAATCTATCAGTGCGATCACTTCCGGGCCCCCTGTGCATTGGGCGCACACTTTCTCCCCTGGGCTGACCCGGTACAAGGGAAGAGGCGAGCCCGTCAACAGGATGTCTCCGTTCTGCGGGGTAATGCCGAAGGTGGCAAGACGGGACGCAAGCTCATGGAGTGTCCCGAAAGGGTTGACCAGCGCCTGTTCATCAACGCGCTGTCCAATCTGCACGCGGATTCGAACATCGCGATTCGGACAGAGAGGGCCCCGGACGGTCGGGACGACTATTCCCGCATGCAGTGCGTTATTCGCCACGACCTCGGCGGCCCGAGGCGAACCGCCTCGGAACACGTAGTTGTGCAGCTCGATCACGGGCACGACC
>JAJDWM010000609.1 GCA_022825595.1 Bryobacterales bacterium
GGCCGAAGTCCGCCGCATCTGGGCTGCTGAGCATACCGCCCTCTTGGCGCGCGCCAAGCGCGACCGCATCCAGCGACGCTTCGCCGCCGAAGGAAAGGCCCGCAAGCCGCTCAGCCCGAACCTCCTTTCGGCCACGCCAACGCTAGAAATGGGCATCGACATCGGCGACCTCTCGACCGTAGTCCTATGCTCAGTGCCGCCCGCCCAGGCCAATTTCCTCCAGCGGATCGGACGGGCGGGGCGTCGCGACGGAAATGCTCTGAGCCTGACCGTCGCGGCTGCTAGGGCCCACGACCTTGCCTTCTACGCCGACCCTCTCGAAATGCTGCACGGATCGGTGGCAACCCCAGGCCTCTTCCTGAACGCTTCGGCAGTCCTGGAGCGGCAGCTCACCTCCTTCTGCCTCGACGACTGGGCCGCATCCTGCGGCGATCCGAAGGCAGTGCCCAAGACGATTGGCCCGGTGCTCAGGGCTGTCCAGGATCGGGTCGAGACGGAATTCCCGTACACCTTCTTCGCGCACATCAGTCGGTACCGGGATGCTCTCTTCCAGAGCTTTACGGATGCGTTCGGGGAATCGCTGAAGGAAGACTCCAAGGAGTACCTGCGTAACTTCCTCTGGGGCGGGCCTGACGACGAGTCACAGCTGGAGCGCAAGATCCTAAAGCGGTTGGAGCACGCGCTCATGGAACTGAACGCGATCAGGCGCGATGCTCGAAGCCTGGGCAAACGGCTCAGAGATCTGAAGAATGCGCCCGATGACACCGAGACCGAGAGAGACCGACTAGAAGTCGATTTGGAGCGGAAGGGCCTGGGCAAGCTCAGGAGATCCCTGGGTAGCCGCGATACATTCGGCTTCCTCGCCGATGAAGGGCTGATTCCCAACTACGCCTTTCCGGAAGAAGGGGTCACCCTCCGCTCAGTCATCGTCAGCCCGCCAAAGCAGAAGGCCCAGCAGCAGCCGCCCGAAAGCCCCACCGCTGCCAACGAGGCCGAGAGCGAGGTCTACCAGTACGTGCGACCGGCCTCCGCGGCGCTCAGCGAGCTTGCGCTGGAGAACCGATTCTTCGCCGAGGGCCACCGGGTCACCATCGACCGCGTCAACCTTGCCCTAAGCAACTTTGAGCGCTGGAGGCTCTGCCCGAACTGCACACATCTGGAACGGATCGACACCGGAGATGCCTCCCGCTCGTGCCCGCTGTGCGGCGATCCGATGTGGAGCGATTCGGGCCAAGTCCAAACTATGCTGCCGCTGCGGCTAGTCCACGCAACCACCAAGATCCGCAAGGCTCAGATCAAGGACGACCTTGAGGTCCGGGACCCTCTGTTCTACAAGCGCCACCTTGTGGCAGAACCCAAGCCGCAAGCGCCGCGCAAGGCATACGGTGTCCCGCCAAGCCCAGGCAAGCTCGCCTTCGGTTTCGAGTACGTCTCGGCAACCACCTTCCGCGAGATCAACTTCGGCCCCAGAACCAACAAAGGAAGCCTCGTTCGCTTTGATGGCAGCCAGATTCCCAGAATTGGCTTCCGCATCTGCAGGAAGTGTGGCCGGGTCCAGTCGCGCCGCCAAGGGGACGAACCGCGGCACGACTGGACTTGCTCGAAGATCGACCACCGCCACTTCCAAGCCCTGCCCGACACGTGGAACTTCGGCCGCGGTGTCAGCCCGGTCAGCCAAGACCCTGACATCGTCGATTGCCTGTACCTCTATCGGGAGTTCGCCTCCGAGTCGCTCACGATCCTGATGCCGGGCCTGATCGAAGACCCTTTCGGCATTCAGGTCCAGTCGTTCATCGCCGCGGTCGAGCTAGGCCTCAAACAGAAGTACCGGGGAAAGGTCGACCACATTCGGGTCATCGTGCAGCGAAAGCTTGCGCCGGGAGATTCCGCACGCCGCACCGCCCTCATCCTCTACGATTCCGTTCCCGGCGGCACGGGCTACCTCAAGGACCTTGCCGGCACATCCACCCGGCTCGTAGAGGTCTTCCGGACGGCCCGCGACCAAATACAGGCGTGCCGTTGTGACGACGGGTGCCATCGCTGCTTGAGGGCGTATAGGCCGGGACCCGACCTGCCAAACCCTTCAAAGCGCGAGGCGACTGCCGTGCTGGACAAGATCTTGGAGCGCTCGGGAGGGCTCAGGCCGATCGACACTATCGACAAGATCGCCTCCGACAGTTCCGTCGAAAGCGAGCTTGAGGTGCGGTTCCTCGGCGCCCTGCAAACTCGGGCAGCCGGCACACGCGGGATGGCGTTGCGGAACGCAATCGTCCGAGGCCGCAGGGGCTGGGCCTTGACCGTCAACAAGCGCACCTGGTCGATTGAGGCCCAGGTGAACCTTGGCGCCGAAGACGGCCTCGTTCATCCATCTAAGCCGGACTTCGTGATGTATCCTCCCGACGGAGAGTCTGGAGCGCGCCCTATAGCAGTGTTCCTGGACGGGTTTGAATTCCACAAGGACAGCACTGGGGAGGACTCCGTCAAGCGTATGGCACTGGTGCGGGCCGGATTCCTGCAGTGGTCGCTAACCTGGCAGGACCTCGACTCGGCATTCGACCGGCCTCGGGCGACTCTGGACCTTCTGCGTGGGTCTATCGGTGCGAGCGGCTCTCCTCAGGCGATGGCCCAAGTTCAGCGAGGCTTGGACGGCGCGTGGAACACGGGACCGCTCCGCCAATCGCTGCACACGTCCCCGACTTCGTTCGATCTGTTGCTTCGATACTTGGAGGATCCGGACTTCGGGCGCTGGCGCCGGGCAGTGTTCACTAATGCGCTCTGCCTCTTCGACCAATCCGCAATGGCCACTCCCCACTTCCGCCAGCGACTGGAGGCTTCGGCTCGACAACTGCTACCCGGCGCGGCGCAGGATCGGCTGATGTCCTGGGGCGACTCCGCAGTCTACGCGGGGGGCGGCACGGAGTTTGGCTCGGGCTTCGAGCATGCGAACCTATTCGTCTCCCTGTTGCCTTCCGCAATTCAGGAGCTGCGGCCCGACCGGATGACCTTTGCGCTGCACCTGGACGATTCCAATCCAAGCGGGGAACGCTATCAAGAAGTTTGGAACGGCACCCTGCGCCTCTTCAATCTGGTCCAGTTCATTTCCAAGCCTTGGTGGACGACCACTACTGCCGTCGCCGAGGTCGGTTATCCGGACTTCGAGGCGGGCCGTCCGGAGGGGCCACACCGCGACGGCGATTGGTCCCAAGTCTTAGAAGACGCCGACGATTCAGTCAGGGCCTTGCTGCACGATCTCGCGACCGCAGGGACCGAGCCGCCCGATGTGGTCGGCTATGAGCTCGCAAACGCTTCTGGTGTGGTTGTAGGGGAAGCTGAACTGGCATGGACGGACCGCAAGGTTGCTGTGCTCATGGACGACCAGAA
>JAJDWM010000760.1 GCA_022825595.1 Bryobacterales bacterium
CTCAACGTCACCGTGGTGGAGACGAGACCAGCCAGGTTGCCGTCGCTGGCCGTCACGTCGTAGGCATTGGTTGCACCTACCTGCGCCACGGCCAGGCCGGCGGTGGTGCCACTCACCTGGAAATCCGCCGCATTCACGTTCTGCACCGCCTCGTTGAACGTCACACGCCACGTGAGACTATCGGCATCAGTCGGTGAAGAAGACGGTGTTTGCCGCGTGATGGACGTGACACGCGGGGCGGTGGTGTCGGCGGCATCATCATCATTGACTGTGACCATGGCGGACGAGGGGGCGCCGGTGGTGTAGTCGGTGCTGCTGGCGATGGCCACGGTGATGTCGCCGTTGGCTTCGTCCATGGTGTCGCCCACTGTCTGCACTTCATAGGTCGCCGACTTCGTGCCTTTGGCAATGGTCACGGACTTGGAGCCCTCGTTGCCCGCTGCAATGAAATCACTGCCGCTGGCGTCCGAAACCGTCAGGGCCACCGATAGATCCGCCGCCACCTCCTGGGCCACGCTTACCGTGAACTGGGCCTTATCCCCTTCCGTCACCGCCGAACCGCCCGTGATGCTTACCGTCGGCGTCGTGTCGTCGTCGAGGATGGTGGCGAACCAACTTGGCAACCCCAACAGGTTGAGTTCCGGCGGTGTGCTCGAATCGATTGTAGCTTCCGAGGCGCTAAGTCCGTTAAGGATTATTGCGAAGACCTCAGTCGATTCGACCGAACTGTCTTCGATTGTCGCGAACGAGGCCGTCTTGGTCCGATCGCCAGGGGCGAAGCTCACCGATATCACTGTCTGCGGTCTGGTGGGAGTAAAGTCCTGGTCCTGCGTTGCTGGACTGCTGCCTTGAGGACATTCTATGGAACCGAAGGGGCAAGCAACACTATAACTGCCTAAGATAAAGGTTATTGATTGGTTTGATGACTGAGACAGCGTCAACGTGACAATTACGTTCTCACCTTCGGCAGCAGGCGCAATCTCCACCTTGAGCGTCGGCACGGTCTGCGCAGCGGCTTCGGTCGTGAATACCGCCAGCAAGGTTAGACTCAGCAGGATCGGGGGCAGGCCGCGCCGCAGGCGGCGTGCGGCATGACGAACGCCCGCAACAGCGCGGACGGCGGAAGATGGATCGAGGCTGTCGGAGGAAGAAGCGGGCTGGCGGGCGTCGTAGCGCCAGCCGGCAGAGACGGAAGACTCAGGCGGAGAGGCGGATGGCCCTAGACGGCGGAACCATGAAGACGCAGCTCCGGCGACCCGGCGACCCGGCGACCCGGCGACCCGGCGACCTTTTTACTGTCAAGGGCCTCAACGCCGTTTGTCAATACCGAAGCGTCATGTTCTTTGGCGCGATGCCGAAACGCCTCGTTCATGCGTCTCATGGCCAGAGCGATCCGGGTAACCATCCTCACAATCTCCCACTCGACATTGTTCTGTGACACCACTTCACATGTTCTCCAACCCGGCAGTTCGTGGAACATCTGCCCGTCTCTTAAATTGCTTTCCGCAAGCAATTTAATTCTAACATACTGCCTGATGTGTCGGAATGGCAAGCCATAAATCACTTGTTGTGTTCAAGAGGGAGTGTATATTGGACTAAAATTCAAGTTGTTATTGATGATTCATCATCTGTTGAGTTATTCTCGCCATAAAAGTTACAAGTCCTGAAAAGACCGGAGACAGCCGTGACATTGCCCTCTCTCAACGCCCTGCGCACCTTCCATGCCGTTGCGCTGAAGGGCTCGCTTTCGGCCGCAGCAGGAGACCTCGGCGTCACGCCCGGTGCCGTGAGTCGCCAGATCAAGAACCTCGAAGACAGTGTCGGCGTGGCCCTCGTCGTCCGCGACGGACGCGGCATACGGCTTACCGCCGACGGAAGAGCGCTCGAGCACGGACTAGCGGATGCCTTCATCCAGATCGACGAGGCCGTCGAGCGGCTGCGTCGGCCAGTTGCCGGCGACAGGCTGCGTGTCACGGTGCCGCCGGTCTTCGCCTTGGCATGGCTGATCCCCCGAATGGAACGGTTCAGCATGCGGCGACCCGAGACCGAAGTCGTAGTCGTCGACAGCGGCGTGAAGACCGGCATTGCGGGCGACTCCGATATCGCCATCGGCTGGGGCTGTTTCGAAGACGACCCGGTGGCGATTGCCGAACCTCTGAGCGTCTCGGAGAAGGTGTTTCCGGTGTGCAGGCCGCAGGTCTGTGCGGAAGGCGGCCTTGAGGGCGCCACGCTGCTGCACCGCGAGGCCGTCGGGGATTCATGGGACTGGCCCGATTGGCGCACATTCATGGCGGCCACGGGTCTAAATGGAAGGGAGCCTGACACCGGCCCCCGCCTGAGCCCGTCGCTCTTGTTACAGACCGCGTATGGGGGCAGGGGCGTCATGCTCGCCAACACCACGGTGGCCCATGACGGCCTTTGTTCGGGGCTGCTGGTGCGCCCGGTTGCAGAGAGCATGACGGTCGACAGTTCATACTGGCTGCTGACCGCCAAGGCCGCACGCAGCCGGCCCGAAGTCTTGGCGTTCCGCAACTGGATCACGGAAGAGTTCGCGAGCTGTTTCGGACGGAGGGACTGAATTGGCGAGTGAACACGGAAGCACCAGTGTCCAACACAACCAACGGACCCTCCTCAGGGAGATTCTGCTGGGGGAGGCGGTGCCGCGGCAGGCGCTTGCAGCCAGGACCCAGCTGAGCGCGGGGGCGGTATCGCGGCTCGTGCGTCCGCTGATCGACGCTGGCCTGGTACGGGAGCGGACCGAGCGGCCGGGCGAGCATCCCGTCAGGCCGGGTCGTCGTTTTCAGCCCCTGGAGATCGACCCGCGCGGCGGCCAGGTGCTCGCTATCGGCGTGACGCCGGTGCTCCAGACCGTGGCGCTGGCGGACATCGGGCGGGAGGTGATCGCCGGCACCAGTTTCAGCTTCGAGCCCGTCGGGGACGCCGACCAGGTCATCCACCACCTTGCCGAGGAGAGCAGGAAACTGATCGGAACGCATCTTGCGAACCGCCAGCGCCTTCTCGGCGGTCTTCTCATTGTCACCGGCGTGGTGGACCCCGTGCGAGGCAACATTGTGCAATGTCCCTACCTGAGATGGGGTCCGGTGGAGGTCCGCGCAACGCTTGGCAAGCTGCTCAATCTGCCGATGCAGGTCCGCTCTCTCACGCCCGCCATTGCCCGGGCCGAGATGCTGTTCGGCACGGCGCGCGGGCACCAAAACGCGCTCGGGATGATTTGCGGACAGGGGGTCGGCGCGACGGTCATCATCGATGGCCGTCCGGTTGCGGACGGCCCCTTCCCCACCAGCGGGATCGGCATGATGCGGATGGTCGGCGAGGACGGCACCACGAGTACGCTCGATGACCTCGCGGGCGGTCTGGGAATTCTCTGGCGTCTCCATGGCGAGTATCCGAAACTGGAGCCGCTGTCGCACAGCAATGCCGCTCTCGAAGAGGCGATCAGACGCGACGCGGCAGGCGACCCGCCGGTGGCTCGGCAGATGGCGCGGGCCGGACGCGAGCTCGGGCGCGCCTTGGTGCAGCACGCTCATTTTGTGCGTCCGGACGTCGTGCTGATCGCCGGTGTTCTCGCCTTGGCGCCGTCCTACATGGCCGGGATCCGGGAGACCGTGGACGAGGGCATGGTGCCCCCGGTGAAGGTGCTCAGGAGCCGCGTCACGGACGTCCCCGGTGGCTGGTGGGCCAGTTGCTCCATGGCCGTCTACGAATACCTGACCCAGCAACCTCTCGATCTCTCGAGGCTGGGGGCTCTGAGGGATTGACGGCTGCCGGCGAGCCGCCTGAGGTCGGTTCTTGATTGGCAATCCCAACAGAGGAGCTGGAAGCCAATGAAACGGCACGAGAGCCTCGTACCGCTGTCGCGGGATCACAACGTCGCCCTGATGATGGCGCAGCGACTGATCCTCGGTCGCGCACCCAATCCGCGCGCCGACTGGCCGACGGACCGAACTCAGCAGGCGCGACGGCTGCTGGCATTTTACGAGAGTGACCTGCGGGCACATTTCGAGATTGAAGAGGCGTACGTCTTTCCGGCCGTCCGGGCGTTGCTCGTGGACGGCGACCGTCAGGTGGAAGCGCTGATTGCGGACCACGAGGCGATGCGGGCGATGATTCGCGGAATCGAGGCTGACCCTGCCACCGGCCTCGACGAGCGACTTCCGGCGTTCGGCCACCTGCTCAAGGGGCATATTCAAAGGGAGGAGCGACAACTCTTCGAGCGGCTGCAAGCAGTGTGCGAGCCGGGTGTGCTGGATGCGCTCGGCGCTGAGATTGCCGCGGCCCATGAAGCAACTTGCCTGCTCAGGGTGGAGGACGAGGAATCAAGGCTGTGATGCGGTGCGGTCTGGAGACGGCTCGCATGGTCCCGCAGATTTCTGGTCGAACAGGGGGAATGGAGACAGTGGTCGTGCGCATGGGCGGCAAAGCTTTATTGACCGAGAAGTGTACGGTGGGAGTTGCTGGGCAAGGAAGAGGAGCATTGTAATGCGTATGCTTCCCGATGGCGTTTCCTGCTACGCCAAGTCACCGGAATTCACGGAGCAGACGATACCGCCGAATCTGCAGAGATCGCACCGGACCGAGGCGAACACGTGGGGCAAGATTGTCGTACTGGAGGGGAGGCTGCGCTACCGTCTCCTTGAGCCGGAAGTCCGCGAAACGGAACTTTCTTGCGAAAAGCCCGGCATCATCAAACCGCAGATTGCGCACGAAGTCGAGGCCTTGGGCAAGGTCCGCTTCTACGTGGAGTTCTATCGCTGACGTGCACGAGCGGTCCAGGCAGGGGGCAACCTGCCTGACAATCTCCAGGCATCGCCGCTTGCCGAACGTCTGGAGGCGATCTGCGAGTATGATCTCGGCGACCTGGAAGCCCTGGATCTGCCGCGTGGCTTCGGGCGTGATCGAGAAAAGGGGGAAACACGCCGTTACGGTGCACAACCACGATGAGAGGTAAACGAGCATGAAGATCGGCTACGTGGCGTGGGCGGCTATGTTCATCGCATTGGCAGGCCTGTTCTGGAACGTCAACACGGGCTTTAGCCGCGTGCATGAGCGCATCGACCGTTTGCAGGCTGAGACGAACGGCCGTTTCGACGCGCTCCAGGCGGAGAACAACCGGCGTTTTGACCAGTCACAGGCGGAGAATACTCGACGCTTCGACGCGATGATGGAGGTCATCATGGGTTTTGACCGTCGGGTGTCGCGTAACGAAGACCAGATCGAGATCATTCGGGAGCAGTTACAGGCCGGAGGCTCACCTTGACACGCAGCCCCGTTCTTGAAGGGAAGCCGCGATAATCTTCCACTTCCACCCCACTCAGGACATGACGGTGGCCCATTCAGAGCAGGGCCGCCCCACCGTTTTGGCCCGTGCTCCACGTCGTTATTAGGGGTGGTAATTGGCCGGTGGGGAGCCTGCCGCGGATGCCGTTT
>JAJDWM010000224.1 GCA_022825595.1 Bryobacterales bacterium
CGAGTATCTGCCCTTTCCGGAGATGACTTCGGCCGATCACCTGTCGACGGACAGCGGAGTTTACGTCCTCGCCAAGGCTGGTCAGACCTACGCCGTCTATGTCCCGTACGGCGGGAGCGGAAGGCTGGATCTGGAAGACAACGAGGGTGAGTTCGAGGTCTCTTGGTTCAATCCGGCTGAAGGCGGAGGTCTGGAAGACGACGTCGCCGTGTCGGGGCCGGGAATCGTGCAGTTGGGACCCGCCCCAGGCGAGTCCGCTCAGGATTGGGTCGCTCTCGTGCGCCTTGCCGGAGACTGATCGTCCGCGCCCACTGACTCGGCATCCGCGGCGGACCCTGCCCCGACGGCCGGCCCGATGCGTGGCGGCCCCGCGCTAATGCCGCTAGGTTGGATGCCCACCGGACAGCTTGCCCAAGCGCAGCCAGATCGCCCGGATCACCGCGGGATTCCGGCCCGGTGCAAGTACGGCACGAGCACGTACACGACGACCATATGGGGTCCGAGCAGGCCTCCCGCCAGGCTGAGAAGAGGAGCGACGGGGGTCGCCAACACGATCCTGGCCATCAGGCACTTTCGCCATGCGCCGGTAGCTTCCCCGAGGACACGTTGGACAAACGGCCCGGCCAGCGTGCCACTGATGAAGAAGAGAACCAGTCCGGAAGCAATTCCGATGAATGCGTATAGTCACTCCCGACCCAAACCTCTGCGGCAGATCCGACGAGCTGTCGGCTATCGAGCACGATCCGCAAGTCGGGTTCTAGAACCAGTTGAGTCGAGTCAGTGATCGTCCACTGGCCGATGACGTCTTATTGGGCGCTCTCAAGGCGATGCACTCGCCGTAGCGGTGGGCGAATACCGTAGGTGAGTGCCCGCCACGTCCACTCTGCCGGCCCGAAACGGAACCACCGCAGCCAAAGTTTCGACGCGAGAAGTTGCGCCGCCCAGACGGTGACCACGACGGCGAGCTGTCCAACACGATCCACGGAGCCATACCAGCCAAGACCGTGACCGAAGAAGATCGTCGTGCAGACAACCGTCTGAAGCAGATAGTTGGTCAGGGCGGTCCGACCGACGGCTGCGAACGGACGGGTGAATCGTCGCAGTAACGGCGTCCGACACGCCAGCATCACTACGCCGACGTAACCAAGGCTGACGGCGATGCTCGGCCAGTAGATGAACTGCAGACCCACGAAAAACGACCAGACTGCCCATCCGCCCTCGAAGTCGAGCGCGATCCCGTAGGCCTGGAACGGGAGCCCGACTGCGACCGCGAGCGCGACCAGCGCGGCGTAGAAGCGAGGGGAGCGCTTTGCGCTGAAAACCCCGATCTTGAACAGCGCCATTCCGACGAGCATCAATCCACCGGCGCGCCACAGCCCCCACTTGACCAGGAGGAATGTCTCGAAGGCGAAGGCAGATGCCGAACGGACGGGCTGCTGGTCAAGCCAGCTGCCTCGATAGGCGGCCAGTTCCGCATCGATCTTCTCCGGCGTCGGCTGCCACATCTCCTCGACAAGTGCGTCGCGATCCACCTGCGGCCAGGATGGAAGCGACAGTCCCGATCCTATAGACATCAGCGACGCGACTGCGAGCGCAAGCAACCCGAACACCAGCAGTTTCCTCGGTGGCTGGTGGCGCAGCGGGTAGACCAACATTCCGCATACGGCATAGAGGAAGAGGATGTCCCCGGGCCAGAGAAGGTGGGCGTGCAGCGCCCCGATGACCAGCAGCGATGCCATGCGCCGATAGTGCAACCGGCGGGCTCCCGTCCCGGCCCGTCCGGACATGAGTACGATGCCCGCCCCGAACAGCATCGAGAAGATCGTCATGAACTTCTGGTCCGCCAGCATGCGGCTGACGCCCCAGACAAAGAGGTTCGGCCCTGTGAGGTCGCCATACACGGTGGGATTGAAGTAAGCCGCCGAGGGCATCGCGAACAACTGAATGTTCATGACGAGGATGCCAAGCAGCGCAACGCCGCGCAGTACGTCGAGGGAGTCGATCCGGGCACTCTGGGAGACGGGTGCGGCTGTCATGACCTCAGTGACAGGGGCTCCGAGCGCGATCCAAGCGACCACCCCAAGTCCCGGAGCATGCTATCACGCAACTCGTGGCGCAGGGGCTTGTGGATCAGACTTGCCTGCCGACTGTTTTGGGAGCGCTATCGCAGTTCTCCCGTCCAAACTAAAGCTTGGTCAGTGCCTCGACGGGAACGGAATCGCACTGGTCATACCTGCATGCCCTCTCGATTCTCGCTAATCCTCGGAGAGCTTCAGTCCCGGGGACGCGCCTACAGCGCCACGACTGCCTAACGGATCCGTATCGGCCGGAGTGCATCGATCTCGGGCGCCCATAGATCGAACTGTTCTGAATCAGGCGGTCCGAGCGGCTGGCGTGCCCTCAGATGCCAGCAGCAGGGTGCGGTCGCGTTCAGCTCTCGGGCACGGCTTCCATGAGCATGGCCAAGGCGTTCTTCAGGCCCTCGTCCCCCGGACTTGAGCCCTTGTAGTGTCCCAGCCGCACTACGACCAGGTCGTGGGAGGGGATGACAAACGCTTTCTGGTTACCGGCGCCCGCCATGTAGTACGCGTCCCTCGGTATCGGGTAGGCGTCTGCGGCGTTGATCCAGAAGAACCCTCCATAGATCGGACGACCGTCGGCTTCCCATGCAGGCGCCGGCGTGCTCACGAACTCTACGAAGCCTTCCGGCAGGATCCGCTCCCCTCTCCAGACACCGTCTTGCAAGTACAGGTTGGCCAACCGCGCCCAGTCTCGACCCGTGCCGAACTCATACCCCTGAATGAGGTAATTCCCGAACGGATCGGTCTCCATCACCATGTCGCGAATGCCGATCTTGTCGAACAGTTCCCGCTGCGGGAAGGAGAGGTACTCGCCTCCGCGCCCTTCTACACCGAGCCGTACCAAGTAGTTCGTCAGGACCGGATCACAGTTCCGGTAGCGCCCGACTGTGTTCGGGGGCCACTGCTGAGGCCTGGTTGCGGCCCACTCGAACGAGTTCATCCCGCCTGTGTAGAGATAGAGATGGTCCGGATAGCCCATGGAAGAGTGATACTCCGGATCGCCACGGTTCACGCACCGGATCCCGCTGGACATCCGCAAGATGTCCGCAATCCGAATCTCTGAGCGAGGATCCCCTTCACCTTGCCACTCCGGGACAGGTGCGGGCTGCCAGAGGTCGTAGACACCTTGCTGGATCAAGACACCCATTAAGCTCGCCGTCAGGCTCTTGCCCATCGACCAGCTCTCAAGAGGCGTATGCAGGTCGAGGCCTTCGCGGTAGCGCTCACCGATGATCCGACCCTGCCAGGTGACGACAAACGCGGCGGTCATTCCCTCGCCCGGTTCAAACGCAGCGTCTACGGCCGCCTGAACCATCGATTCATCGATCTCGGGTGGGAGAGGCTCATCCGGCAGCACGTCGCCCATCGGCCACTGTTGGGTATCAGGTTCGGGAAGCGCAGTAACCACATCAACTGGGTCGAAGTAGATCTCATCTTTCCCGAGCGGGAACGTGACGCAGCCTTGATCGCCGATGTATTTCGCTGTCCGTGTCACGCCGTCCTCGAGCGTCAGGCGCACCAGCTTGAGTTCTTGGTCGACTTCGCGCTCCGTTACCTTTGAGCGCTGGTCGTAGTCGCTTGTGAAGTAGCCGATGTTCTCGGCGGCGAAATCAGCGTCGAGTCCCGTGATGAAGACTGCCGAGCATAGTATCTTTGCGAAACCAGCCGTGTGGTGATGGAGGGGGTCGCCCGGGGGGGCCACCCACTCTGTAGGCAACTCGAGCGACTTGCCGCGGGCGACGAGCGCCTCGGCCTGCGGCAGCGCCGGGGACGACTCTTCCGTTCCAGCCTCGTAGTCGCAGGCGAATGCCAGCACCAAGACTGCGAATAGACTCA
>JAJDWM010000279.1 GCA_022825595.1 Bryobacterales bacterium
GCACGTCTAGGTGCCATTGAGACCACTGCCGGACACCCGCCCGGCGCGACACGACCAGTTAGCCGGAAGCGGGCTCACCGGGGCTGGGCCAACGCGGGCGGCATCGGTCCAAGGCTCGTCCTGGCGTCACCACCCGTGGCTCGATTCGATGTGTTGCGCGAACTGAACGAGCAAACCCAGCCTACTCAGACCGACATCAACGCAATGCTTGGATGCATCCCCCTATCCGCGCAGAGCAGTGCCACCACGAAGCGCAGGTCCCAGATCTCCGGATATCCCGAACTGCGAGCCCCAAGAATCTCACCGTTGACCATCTCAATGCCGCATCTGAGTCGCAGGTAGGCGGCCATCCCTCTCAAGGTGTGGAGAGGCAGTAGTCTTAGGTTGATGCTCTCGTCACCTTCACCAATACCTGCTCGACTCCGGCCCCAAGGCCGTCCTCTGCACTCCATTGCGCTCGCTCCGCTTCGCCGAGGCCTTAGGCACGCTGGCTCAGAACGACCGTCTCGACGCTGCGATGTTCGCGCGCTTCAGCCTGCTTGCCGACATTGATGAGACGACGCCCCCACCCAAGGCACTGCAAGAATTGAGCGAGCATGGGGTGGCGTAAGAACGTCGAAGCAGCGGTTCTGGCGGTGAAGTCCGCAAGGGCCGACCGCGTAGGAGCGAACCGCGATGCTGAAATCGAGCAGAAGCGGGCAGCTGCCGCCGAAGTGCTTGCAACTCACGCTGCGCTGAAGGATCTGCTGCCGACCAGCACTCACTGGTACTTGCGCAAGCTGGACTGTCTAGTGCCCTTCACCACAGCGCACCTGCTCTTGCACTTGATCGATGGCCTTATAGCATACGCCGAGAGGACCGGCGTCGAGTGCGCCGTGCGCGATTGCGACGCGCTGTTGAAGAACGCGGAGGCAAATGAGCTACCGGGCTACGACCTCACATTTTTTGAGGGCTTCAAGACCACCGAATGCTGGAACCTCGCCCAAGGGCTCTATGTGGGTCCTTTCGACATGGTCCGGAAACGGCTGAGCGGGCGTCTAGAACGAAGGGACGATCCCTTCACCATGGAGATGGATCCGGAGGTGGCGCAGTCCCTCAGCGTTATGGTCAAGGGATTCAGGTGGGGACCTCTCATCGTACCGAGCACCAGAGTGATCCCTCCTTTTCGCTTTGAATCCCACGTCCGCCCTACCTTCGATCACGACCCTACGCTGCTCGTCGCGCTATTGGCCGTCACATCGAGCTTCCCGTTGTCGGTTCGAGTCGAGACGCAGCTGGCTGCTCCGTGGGTGGAAGACTTGCTCAATCTTGAAGGCAGGCTCAGCTCCCACTCCCCTACGACACGTGTACTCGTGCCGCCCCCGCCTCGGGAAGTGGGCAAGCAAACCAAGAGGGCTATCGAACAGGCCTTCAGCCAGTGGAATGGACTGTCAGGCAGGGCCGAAGATACTCTCGCTCTTGCGGTCACGCGTCTCGCGGCATCCCTGTCGCGACGCGGCCCGTTGGCCGCACAGGACAGTGTCCTTGACATTTCAATCGCCTTGGAAATCCTGTATCAACTGGGTCCGGGCGAAATCACATTCAAGCTCTCCTCGAGGGCGGGTTGGTACCTGGGAAGAGATGCCGAGACCCGAAAGCAGACCGCCACCCAAATGCGTGACTTCTACGGCCTGAGGTCGAGAATTGCCCACGGCGGCAGATCTAAGAATCTAGATCACCAGAAGTTGCAGGATCAAGCGTTCGGGAACGCCAGGGCGACACTCCTCAAGCACCTCGCGAGGGGATCCATACCCTCAGATGATGATTGGAGTCGCATAGTCTTGGGAGCGGTTCAGGAGCCTGTCCCACCAAACTAGGTCTAGGCGCGCCCCCTTGTGGACAACAGACACCAGCTGATCTGGGCCCGCACCACCCCAAGGCTGTCGACAACCACCGACGCGGTCCCGAGCGGTCCACGCTAACTAAGCTAACAGTACGTCAGCACGACTACGTGCTTCACTAGTCTCGATGTCTCACACGGACACGCTCGGATCCTTGTCACTGGTAGTGCATGTACAGCTCCGGATTGGCGACCCGGTAGGGTGCCGCCGCACCAATGTTCTCCGCGAACAGGTCTCCCGCACCTGTGAGCAAAGCGATGGCGAAGCGAGTGTCGCCTCGCCGACCTCGGTCTCGAACATCTGGCGAGTGGCGGGTGCCCGGCTCGCGCTGAATCCAACGTCTCGTGGCCGTGACGCAGGATCTTGCGAGGGGCCGCCATTCTCGGGACGGGCGGTCCGGCGGTCAGCGCACGACAGTGCGGTGGGCAGGGACCAGTTAGCGGGCGGGAAGGATTCGACTGTAACCTAGGAGGCATGGAGTTCCTGCCCCGCGTGCGCTACGACCGCGACCTGCACCTGAGGCTGTCGGCGGAGCGATTCGACCGGGCCATGCTGGCATGAGCGCCCCCCGCAACACCGAACCGCAGGCAAATCACGAACTGGCCCGAGCGCTGAAACGACGGCACCCTGGGTGGAACAACGACACGGTCCACGCCGAGCGGACCCGTGTGATCCAGCAGTCCTTATCAGGCTCGGGAAGAGGCAAGAGGCCAGACATTCTGATCGATGCGCCTGGCCGTCAACCGGTGATCGTGGAGACCGAGTTCGCACCGGCCCGAACGGTCGAGCAAGACGCGACCGCGCGGCTGGGGACCAGCCTGCATCGCACGGGAGCCCACATCGAAGGCGTGCTGTCTGTTGTCATTCCGGAGAGCCTGAAGACAGGCGACCTCGCGGTCATCGAATCGTCCGAGTTCCGTTATGTCACGCACTACCTGAACAAGAATGGGGACGGCACTCGCTGGCCAGAGCGGAAGTGGCTGACGGGCGGCGTGGATGACTTGGCGGATGCCATCGAGGACCTGTCCCTCTCGGAACGGCAGCTGGCTCGAGGAACCGAGGCCCTCGAAGAGGTGGTGCGAAATGCGGCGGGGTTGCTCGCTGAGCACGCCCCGGGGAGTGCGCTGGAGCGGATCGCCAAGGACTTGCACCAGGAAGCTGGAGAGCAGACCGAGCGCATGGCCGTAGCGATCTGCGTCTCGGCCTTCGTTTTCCATGCGGCTATCGAAGGACAGGAGAGCATCCCGCCCGTTCCTTTGCCGGGCTCTATCGAGAAAGCAATGCTTCTGGACACATGGGACAGGATTCTTGAATTCAACTATTGGCCGATCTTTAGCATCGCGCGCAATCTCGTGCGGGACCTGCCGGTCAGGGCTGTTCCGCCGGTCATGGACCGGGTAGCCGAGTCCATTTCGAC
>JAJDWM010000655.1 GCA_022825595.1 Bryobacterales bacterium
TCGAAGCAGCAGGCTGTTTGGCCCAGTCTGTCCAGATCGCGCTTGTGAGGGCGGCGTATCGCACTGTTCCGGAAGTGCCGATCGGGCGAACTGTATGAGATCTGCCCTGAATCTTGTGTGCTGGCAGTGCACATGGCTCACCGTGATTCACAGCGCTTCCAACGGGCTCTTTTGGCCCGGCTGTCTCGTGTTCGCCGCTTCAATCGCGATACAGTCGACGCGACGTTTCGGGGTCTGCCTGCCACCTGCAGGCTTGGTCGCCGGGGTGGTGGTGGCTGGCTTGGTCGTTGACTCGGTGCTGATGTCCTCAGGCTTGATTCGGTTTCCGGTCGACGAAGGGGCGGGATGGCCCGCTTGGATGGCCTTGTTGTGGGCAAACTTCGCGACGACACTGGACCAGGCGCTTCGTTGGGCCGGAAGGCGACGCATGGTTGGAGCGGCCGGCGGAGCGGTCGCCGGGACGGTCGCTTATCAGGCCGCAGACTCGGCCGGCGCAATTGCTCTTGCGCCCGGTTATCTGGCTCTTCTGGTGATCGCCTGCCTGTGGATGGTAGCGATCCCGACGCTGGCGGGGATCGCGAGAGCGCTCCGCAGCCGAAGAGCGGCCGCAAACGGCGCGTCCGAGGGCCGCGGGACGACATGAGCGCACGATGGTCGCCGGACGGGAGATTGACGCTCACCCTCTTCGATACCGTTATCGGCGGAGCCATCAGCACCTAACGTGGTGGCGTTCTCGCACACATAGCTAATGCCGCGGAGGGGCTACAGCGGGACGTGAGTTAGAAGGAGTGCACCAACGGCGTGTCGAAACTGACGGGCGAGAACACCGCCAGTCGCAATGGCGAGTCTTAGATGGCGTCCAAGGGTCGCCTGATCTCTCAGTCTGCCCGGAGTCGTCACCCAATCCGGCGCGAGCTCGTGTGGCCGTGATTGGTCCCAAAACGCCAATGCAGAATGAACGAGGAATCGGATTGGACAGCGTTGGCCGTCCTAATGGCTGCTCTCTGGGATAGGCAGCAGTAGCCAAGCTGGCCTTGGAGCTTTCCAGTGCACGCCCGCTGGAGGAGCCGCGTACCTGGAATACGGCTCCTTCCTAGCGAGCCCTACCGACTAAACGCTGAAAGGCGAGGCAATGGCGCAATGGCTTGCGGGCTTGCGGCTCAGTCCAACAAGGTGCCACATTGACAGGGTGCGCCAATTGTTCACCCTCCTTGCTCTGGGCGTCTTAGCCTTTCCCATCCACGCAGCCGAGCTGACCCGAGTTCGCTACAACAATCCCGGCCTGACCGTCGATTTGGGGGTCGGCCTGTGGGCGTGGCCACTGCCGATGGACTACGACGGCGATGGTGACCTGGACCTCCTGGTCTCCAGTGGCGGGGTTCCCTACGAGGGAACGTACTTCTTCGAGAATCCGTCGCCCCCCGGAAGCGTAGGGGCTCTGCCAGTGTTCTTGGCCGGAGTGCGCGTTGCGGACTACCGAACGAACGCGCAAGTCTCGCACAACCACGGCTGGCCTCCGATCGTGACGACGCCTGGCCAGCGGCATGACGCGTTCCTGACTGACGGCTTTTCGAACCCGACCGACTTCGGCGTGCCAACCGACAAGCTCTACGCGTCAGCAGGCAGGATCCGGGCCCGTCAGTGGAAAGTCGCAGATTGGGAAGGTGACGGAGACTTGGACCTGCTGGTCGGGGTCGGCGACTGGGGCGACTATGGCTGGGATGACGCTTTCGACGAGCGTGGTCAGTGGACGAACGGGCCTTTGCACGGCTATGTGTACCTATTACTCCGCCGAGCCGACGGCTCGTACTCCGAGCCGACGAAGATCCATGCAGGGGGAAGCCCGGTGGACGTTTACGGAATGCCGAGCCCTAGTCTCGCGGATTTCGACTCGGACGGTGACTTGGATCTGATTTGTGGCGAGTTCCTGGACGGCTTCACGTACTTCCAGAACGTTGGCAGCCGCAGCGAGCCCATCTTTGCGGCGGGTCGGCGATTAGCGCGAGACGGCCAGCGTCTGACAATGGACTTGCAGATGATCACGCCCACCGCAGTTGACTGGGACGGCGATGGAGACGTGGACCTGATCGTAGGCGACGAGGACGGTCGTGTCGCCTTCGTGGCCAACACCGGCACAGTTTCGCAAGGAATGCCGCTCTTCGAGCGACCGGAATACTTCCGCCAGCAAGCGGAATTCGTCAAGTTCGGAGCGCTGGTCACGCCTCAGGCGGTGGATCTGGACGGAGATGGCGACGAGGATATCGTGGCAGGCAATACGGCCGGACAGATCGGCTATGTCGAGCACTTGGGAGGCTATCCGCCAAGATTCGCGGCACCAAAAAGGTTACGCGCCGGTGGTGAGGAAATCCGAATCCAGGCTGGCCGCAACGGCTCGATCCAAGGGCCGTGCGAGGCGAAGTGGGGCTACACGACCATCTCAGTGGCCGACTGGGACGGCGATGAGCTGCCGGACATCGTGGCGAACTCGATCTGGGGAAAGGTCATGTGGTATCGGAATGCTGGGACGAAGGCCGCTCCGCGCTTCCAAGCCGCCCGCCCGGTCGAGATCGATTGGGAGAGTAGACCACGTAGGCCCGAGTGGAACTGGTGGGAGCCTGGGCCTCGTGAGATGGCTAGCCAGTGGCGCACCCGGCCAGTGGCCGTTGACTGGGACAGCGACGGACTGATGGATCTGGTCATGCTGGACCACGAGGGATTCCTGGCTTGGTTCCGCCGAGTTCTTCGGCACGGCCGACCCGTACTTTCGCCTGGACAGCGGATCTTCTATTGTTCGCCGGAGTCGGTGTTCGATCGCCAGCACAGAGCACAGAACGACCAGCCTGGCCTACTGAGGCTCAATGACGGATGGGCTGGCAGGAGCGGGAGGCGCAAGATCGATCTCGTCGATTGGGACGGCGACGGGCGACTTGATCTGCTCGTGAACAGCTCCAGCGCTAGTCTCCTCAAGAACACTGGCTCCCATGAGGGCGTGGTTCGGTTCGAGGAGGAAGGGCCGCTTTCTGAGACCCGTCTTGCTGGCCACACTTCCAGTCCCAGCACGGCTGACTGGGACGGGGACGGACAGCGGGAACTGCTAGTCGGAGCCGAGGACGGGTTCCTGTACTGGGCGATGCCCGCCCGCGTCGGGCCGTAAGCGGCCAGTCCGGCAGAGGAGCACAGATTGACGCTATTCGTTGACCGCCTCAGAGATACGTGCCACGAGATGGCCGCCAAGCCCGCGCTCGTGCTCAGCAATGGCGCGGATGTTGGCCAAGTGTCCTACGGAGCATTGCTGTCAAGCGCAATGGCCACTTCCGAGTGGCTATCGAGCCTTGGCGTGGTCCAAGGTGACCGGGTCGCCGTCTGCCTGCCCAAGTGCCTAGCGGCAATCCAGCTCCACTTGGGGGCGTGCAGCATGGGCGCCATTTCCCTGCCCCTCAATCCCGCGTATTCGAAGCCCGAACTGGACTACCTGATGCGGGACTCGGAAGCCAGGGTACTCGTCGTCGAGTCCAATTCCGGACTCGCCGATGAATCGGAACGCGCCCCAGCCGTGCCGGGTGGCCGGCTTGTCCCGATCGACACCCGGAGATTCTCGTCCTCGATGAGGAGGCTGAATCCAAACACGGACTGCAGCGCCAAGATCGGCCCGAAGACACCGGCGCTGATGCTCTACACGAGTGGGACGACGGGTCGCCCTAAGGGAGCCTGCATGTCGCACGGCAGCCTCACAGCCAACATGGACATGCTACGGGATGCTTGGCAGTGGAACGTTGACGACTCCCTGCTTCACGTCTTGCCTCTGTTTCACGTCCACGGGCTGTTGGTCGCCCTTCATGGAGCGCTGCACGTCGGTGCCAGCACGGTGCTTCACGGCAAGTTTGATGCCGCCGCTACGGTCCAAGATCTGCAAAGCGGTTCGATCACGGTGTTCATGGGTGTGCCGACCGTTTACCGCCGCATCTTGGCCGAGATCGGCGACGCACAGATTCACCTGCCGGCCATGCGATTGCTTACATCTGGGTCGGACCGTCTGCCGGTCGAAGTGTTCCGGGCGATTGAATGCCATCTCGGCCACACGGTCGTAGAGCGATACGGGATGACGGAGGCTGGGATCATGCTGTCAAACCCGCTGGATGGAAAACGGGTCGAGGGGCAGGTGGGAGTCCCCCTTGGGGGTGTTCAGATGCGCGTCGTCGATCCGAGCACTGGCAAGCCAACCCCGCGCGGCAAGGTTGGTGAACTGCAGACTCGCGGTCCTCACCTATTCCTCGGCTATTGGCGCGATCCAAGCAAGACCCGTGAATCGTTCACGGAGGACGGCTGGTTCCGAACAGGCGATCTTGGACAGTGCGATGCAAATGGCTACTACGAAATCAAGGGGCGTCAGACGGACTTGATCATTAGTGGGGGCATGAACGTATATCCCGCAGAGGTGGAGCACGTTCTGGCCAGACATCCGGGAGTAGCGCAGTGCGCCGTGGTTGGGTTGCCGGACCCGGAATGGGGAGAGGCCGTGACGGCATTTGTCATTCCCGGCAACAAGCGACCTGAGGAGAGCGATCTGATCCATCACTGTCGAGCCTCCTTGGCTCCTT
>JAJDWM010000282.1 GCA_022825595.1 Bryobacterales bacterium
GGTGTGTCAATGGCATGCGACGACCGCTGCCCCGCCCGCACTACGGCAGATGGCAGGGCTGCCTGTAAACTACTAGACAGACTCGGTTGCCATGCTCGCTCTCCGGTCGATCTGGCGGGTAAGCCGGAGAAGCGCGTGGCCCGAACCGCAGCAATGGGTGGATTCATAGCTCATCTCATCCGAAATCGGCCGTCCGGCCCTGTGTGGGCCTTGACACTGGTGCTTGGCACTGGGCCAATCTTCGCCTCGGACTCCGGAGACGAGATCTTTGCCCTTCACGTCAAGCCGCTCATGGTCGGCAAGTGCGCCGCATGCCACGGCCAGAACCCTCAGCTCATCTTGGCTGGGCTGGACGTGACCAGCCGGGATGGCCTGCTCCAGGGTGGCCAGACCGGCACGCCAGCTGTAGTTCCGGGCGATGCCGAGGCGAGCCTGTTGTATCGCGTAATCTCCGGCCTCTCGGAAGAGCTCGCGATGCCTCCCAAGGAGACCGACCGCCTTACCGACGAGGAAGTGGATAGCTTCAGGAGATGGATCGAGGCTGGCGCGCCTTGGCCCTCGGATGAGGTCGTTGCTCGGATCGAGGCCGAGTGGCTCGCGGCTTCCGCCAACCGGGTCCGCGTACCGACGAGCGGCGGCCAAACTGCGGAGTGGACGGATCGACTCTACGACAGCTCCGACATCTGGGCCTTTCGGTCTGTCGCAAAGTCGTCCGTGCCGGATGCGCAAGCCCCCACTGCGGTCGACGCGTTCCATCGCGCCCGGCTCTTGGCAGCGGGTGTGGAGCCGGCCCCGCCAGCGGATCGGCTGGCCCTGCTGCGCCGGGCAACCTATGACCTGACCGGCCTTCCTCCGACTCCCAGCCAGACCCGGGATTTCATGGCGGACATGGCCCCAGGCTCGTGGGAGCGCCTCATCGACAGCCTGCTCGCGAGCCCGGCGTACGGCGAACAGTGGGGGCGGCATTGGCTGGACGTGGTCCGGTACGCCGATACCGCGGGCAACTCCAACGACTACGAGCGATCGAATGCCTGGCGGTACCGCGATTACGTCGTGAGAGCCTTCAATTCGGACAAGCCGTACGACCAGTTCGTTATCGAGCAGCTTGCGGGTGACGAACTGCGGCCCGACGACCCAGAGATGCGAATCGCGACCGGATTCCTGCGCATGGGGCCTTGGGGATCGGCCATGGTCCCCAAGAAGATGGCTCGGCAGGCATATCTCGACGATGTCGTGCACAGCATAGGCCAGACCTTCCTTTCCCTCCCGCTGCGTTGCGCGAAGTGCCACGACCACAAGGTCGACCCGATTCCGACGCGGGACTACTACCGAATCTACGCCGCGTTCGCCACGACCCAGATGGCCGAACGCCCGGCGGCTTTCCTAGCCGAAGAGAACCTCGCACGCTTTGCCGAGGGGCGGGCGCACGTCGAGGCGTTGCAGGATTTCGCGTCCAAGCACAAGCAGGCACTCGAGGACAAGCTAGAAGAAGCCGCGCAACAGTGGTACGCCGACCGTGGCCTGGACTTTGTTCCCAAGGCCCAGCGCAAGGATGTCCCGGACGACGCCAAGCCGCCCCGGCACTATGGTTTGTCGTCGTCAGAAGAGGGGCGCCTGAAGGTCCGCCAGCAGGACGAGTGGATCTGGACCCGGCGCTTGGAGCGCTACCAGCCGATGGCGCAAACGGTCTTCAACGGCCCGGACTACATCCCTGGCAATGGCCGCAAGCTCCGCGTCCCGGCGAAGCTGGACAGGTCCTGGCGTCCGGACTCGAGAATCCTTGACGGGGGTTCGGTTCACGCGCCGACTGAGCCTGTGACCCCGGGCGTCCTCAGTGCTACGGGGTTGCCTGCAAAGAGCAGCCCGGGTCCCGACAAGTTTGCGCTCACAGGGGGCTTGGATGGGCGCCGGCTAGCACTTGCGCGATGGATCGTGGACCCGCGCAATCCTCTCGCGGCCCGATCCATCGTCAATCGGGTCTGGGCCTACCACTTCGGCAGGGGGTTGGTCGCCACGCCTAACAATCTCGGGGGGCTTGGAGCCAAGCCGACGCACCCGCAGCTGCTGGACTGGCTCACCGCAGACTTCGTCCGCAGCGGGTGGTCGATCAAGGGGCTGCACCGCACGATCATGGGCTCGCGGATGTACAGACAGAGCACTGAGCGGCCGGACATGCCGGCCGTTCGCGAGAAGGATCCCGAGAATCGCCTCTTGGCGTACTTCGAGCCCCGCCGCTTGGCAGCCGAGGAATTTCGGGACTCGATGCTGCTCGTTTCCGGAGAGCTGAACGGCGAGCTGGGTGGAGTCTTCGCCAAGCCCGAAATCAACATGGACGTCGCGCTGCAGCCCAGGATGATCCAGTTCTCGATCGCACCCGCATACCAGCCATCCCCAACTCCGCAGGAGCGCAACAGGCGGGCGATCTACGCCTACCGGGTGCGGGGCCAGGCGGATCCGCTCATGGAGGTCTTCAACCAGCCGAGCCCTAACGAGTCATGCGAGCGCAGGGACGCGTCCGCCGTGAGTCCGCAAGCGCTCACGATGATGAATTCCACCTACGCCACTAGCCGCTCGATCGCCTTCGCGCAACGGCTCAAGCGAGAAGCACCGGACACGCCCCGTCAGGTCCGGCTGGCTTACGAACTCGCGCTCGGCAGACCGCCCGAGCCACAGGTCTTTGAGAGGGTCTCCAGTTATCTCGCGGCCATGGATGAGCACCACCGACAGCGCGCGCCCGAGCCGGTGCAGTATCCGACCCGCATCACGCGCTCGCTGGTCGAGGAATTCACCGGGGATCCGTTCGAGTACGAAGAATGGCTGCCCGTGTACGAACGCTACACCCCCGACTTGGGTGCGTGGGATGTCCCACCCGCCACCAGGGCACTTGCAGATTTCTGCCTGTTGCTGTTCAATTCAAACGAGTTCGCTTATGTCTACTGACGCCACCCACGCACTCCGGCCCTCTCCCCAGGCGAGGATCCGGCCAAGTCGTCGCGAGCTGCTCTTCGGCCTCGGGGCTTCGGCCGGCCCGCTGGCGCTGACGCACCTGATGGCGGGCGAGGCTCGCGCGGCCAGCGGCCCGCTGGCGCCCAAGGAGCCGATGCTGCCCGCCAAGGCGAAGGCCTGCATCTTCATCGTTCTCGAGGGCGGGCCTGGTCACATGGACACCTTCGATCCGAAGCCCAAGTTGCAGGACCTGCACCTGCAGCAGTCCACACGCGACCCGAACCAAGTGCTCGTCGAGTTAACGGCGAAGACCTTCTACGTTGGCAGCCCGTTCGGGTTCCGCAAGGCGGGCAAGTCCGGGATCGACATGTGCGACCAGTTCGTGCACCTGGCAGCCCCGCAGGTGGCTGACGAACTCTGCGTGTACCGTGGTTGCCAGGCACAGTCCGTCAACCATCCCGATGCCTTGTTCCACCTCAACACCGGCAGCACGCTGGGTGCCGATCCAAGCGTGGGGGCGTGGGCAACCTACGGCCTGGGCAGCCTGAACCAGAACTTGCCGGGCTACGTTGTCATGACCGAGCTCGCCTTCCCGCAGGGTGGTTCCGGCAACTGGTCCAACGGCTTCCTGCCGGCGCACCATCAAGGCACTTTGCTGCGGCCTTCCGGATCCCCCCTGCTCGACCTCAGCCCTCCGGATTGGAAGACCCGCGAGCAGCAACGCGCAAGCCTCGACCTGCTCGGTGACATGAACGCGCGGCATGCCCGTCGCTATCCCAGCCATGCTGAGCTCGCGGCGCGCATGGAGAGCTACGAGCTTGCCTTCCGGATGCAGGCAGAAGTGCCGGAGGTGGTCGACCTGAGCCGGGAGGCCGATCGCACAAAGAGCGCCTACGGGCTCGACGACAAGGTGACGCGGGCGTTCGGCAGGCAGTGTCTGCTGGCGAGGCGTCTAGTCGAGCAGGGCGTGCGGTTCGTCCAGATATTCTCTGGCGGATGGGACAGCCATGACTTCCTCGAACGGAACCACTCTGCGCGTATCCGCAGCATCGACAAGCCCGTCGCGGCGCTGATCCGCGACCTGCGTCAGCGGGGATTGCTTGACGAGACCCTGCTAGTGATGAGCGGGGAGTTCGGGCGGACGCCCGACAACAACCGCCGCGGCGGCGTCGACGCCAACGGGCGCGGCCACAACGCGGACGCCATGGTCGTGGTGATGGCTGGCGGCGGCGTGCCGGCTGGTGAGATCGTCGGGGCCACTGACGATGTCGGGAACCGGGCGGTTGAGGTCGTCCACCCGCTGCGCAACCTCCACGTGACGTGGCTGCGCCTAATGGGCCTCGACGACAACCGCCTGACCTACTTCCACGGCGGACGCTTCAAGCAGCTCTCGCAGGTTGGCGGGCAGGTCATCCCAGAGCTCATCGCCTGATTCGGCGCCTGGTTCAGGGTGCCTGCCGCGTCTCGCGCAGGAACTCCTCCCACTTCACGGAGCGGCCGTGGATCGGCGCGATCGTCGCCGGCTCAAGGCCCAGTTGTGTGACGTTGCGCAGTAAGGCCTGCTCGACATCCGTCGGCCGCTGCACCTCATCAGGCAACAGGCTAGGACCATACAGGTCAGCTTCGATTAGGATGCGCTCCGCTGGCAAGTACGCCATCAGCATGCCTTCGACGTGCGAGCTCAAGCCTTGGACATAGTGGACTTCGAGAAACCGCTCCCCGTCTCCGAGGATGTACTTCTCGTCCACGTCCTCCATCGTGTAACCTTCTGAGATCTCGGTTGGCGGGTACAGCGAGACCATGTCCGGCTCCAGCATGCGGGGCACGTAGTTGAGCAGCTCGGACTCGTAGAACATTCGGTTGCGCTGGTGCGTCAGCACCGTCGCGCCCACGTGCAGGTAGGTTCGCAGCCCACCGAGGTGGTCGTAGTGGTCATGTGTGTTGACGAGGAATCGGATGGGCTTGTCGGGCACCAACGCCACGACCTCGTCGATCACGGCGAGCGATCGCTGTTCGTCAAGGGGAGCTTCGATCACGGCGATAAAGCTTGAGAACTCAACCGCCACGCTGTTGTGCGTGCCGCCGCCCAAAAGCCAGACCCCCTCCGCAAGCTGCGTACTGACCACGTGGGGTGGCTCCCGAGTGGCTCCGGCCACGCTCTCCGGTACGTCGAGAGTCTGGCAGTCGTTGGCCTGCATCTCGGGAAAGCTCCCTCCGAAGCTGTTGTGGCCCCCGCTGAGAACTGGCACTTGGCGTTCGTCGTCCCACCCGTCGTGGCGGTGCCATCCGCCTGGGAAGACCATCCCGTCTCCGAGGTCCACCCAGGCTGAGTACTCGTGCTCGTAGTTCATGTCACCCAGAACGGGATGCGGCACTCTCGTCTGAGTCCGCTGCACGATGTCCCCTTCGCGCACTGTGGCATTGACCCGATAGCGGCCGAGGACCGTCGCCGACACCACGGCGACCTTCTTGATGCCTCCGGTGGTTGCGCCGTCCCGGCCGCTCTCGCCGACTTCCCAGCGCCAAATGGCGGTTGTCTTCGCGCCGGGCATGCGCGCGGCGCGCACAAATCCGTGAGGGGTCATCCAAATGTCGAGCTGCCAGAGTTCGGCGCTCTCGGGGACCGGCACCGGATCGCTAGGCCCGTCCACGTGCCACGCATGCTCACCTCGGACGGCGAAGGATTGCTGCGGATACCGCTGGAGGGGGGTGCCACCGAGCCAGCCGGGCCCGTATTTCCACGAAGCTGGGTTCTGCAGGGCCGGGCGCTCGAACGTCTCCACAGACGAACGGCGTTCGAAGTCGATAACCCGCGTGTACCGTTGCAGGGGCTCGCCCAGCGGCCAGTCGGTGTCTTGAGTCACGTTCTGGCCGACCATTCCGGCATAGGCCGTTCCCGAGAAGCTCACGCAGCGCAATCGGTCGACTCCCATCGCCCGCGCCGCGGCGTCTAGGATCGGGGCAGGGTCGATGTGACCAGCCGGCAGGTCTTGGGCTAGCGAGGAGCGCCATCCCAGCAACGTAATGGAGGCCGCGGCCAGCCAAGCCGCAGCGAATCGACGAGACATCGTCGACTTGTCGGCATGAGCGACCGATCTGGTGTCTTCGGGCATGTTCGATAGCAGCAACGCCCTATTCTAGGCGCGTTGCCCAAGACCGTCCTGTGCTTCCGTGATCACGGCTAGGCCACACTTCACCTGGTTCTGGCCGGGGACCTCACTCGGGCTGACTTCGCGCCGTTCTTCCGGCCGCCATGGTCTCCGCGGCCTTCTGGGCCTCCTCCAGAGAACGGTACTTGAACACGCCGCGCGGCCGCGGTCGGGTCGAGAGCGTCCAGAGCTGGGCGTTGAGACGGATGAATCGCTCGAAGCCTCGATGAGCGCTCCGCTCTGGAGCCGGAGCAGCGTCCATTTCCTCGATCGATCGGAATTTTTGAACTGCCATCTAGTCGCCCTCTTCCAGGTCGAACCGCCGTCGTAGGATTGCGGCGTCCCGTTGGTCGAGGGGCCGCAAGGTCCCTGCCTTGAGCCTGTAGAGTGCCCGCGGAGTTGCGACGCGCACTCGGACGCCCTCGACCTTCGTCGTGACTGCCTCGACAGATTCGAAGCTTGCAAACTCGTCGAGCTTGGTGAGCAGGTCCAAGTACAGATCGCTGTCCGCCGGACCGAAGCGCACTGCCGGATAGTCCCCCAGCAAGTCCCCGCTCCGGATTCGCCGCGCGCCGGGATCGCCCGGGTACGCCGCCGCTAGGGCGGCGCGCAGGCGGCGGATGTTCTCGGCAGTCGCCTGGAGCAGCAGGTCGACGTGCTCCGTTCCCCGCACAACGCCGTGCACGCCCATCGCTGTGGCTCCAATCAAGACGTACTCGACTCCGGCCCGGTCCAGGGCCCGGAGTACGCGGAGCACCTCCGCCTGATCCACGCATCAAGGCTACCAGCCGGAACGCCTACAAACATGCAGGGCACGGTGCTCGAATCCGGCCCACTACCCGTGACGGCAAAGAGGGCCCGTCGGGCTTCGTGCGCGACGGAGCGATGGATGGCTCCAGGATCAGCGATTGGGGTGCCACCTCGCAGGCCGCGGGCGGCGCCAGAGGGAAGTCGGCCCAGCCGCTTCGTGGTCGGCAATCCTTGGCCCCCGGACCGGGGCGGCTCTTGGGGCCTTGGGTCGCCGCCGGCAGGCTAGGAGCCTACTCGCGGCGCGTGCCGGTTCGGCCGACCCGGCCCTTCGCTGCCCCGCAGTTGGTGGCCCGTGCACGCCAATCGCGCATCTGGACCGACCGCTTGACTTTGTTGTGGTCGGATGGGGACCGTCCCGTAGGTCTTCGCACCGTCCGTCTAGACCGGGCCTCGGAGTCTATGTGACCGTCGGCGAAGCTTTGGATGCAGACTCTGAGCCATGCTGGTCAGCTGCTCAGCCTCTTCTGGATCTCTTCCAGAGGAACGCCCTTTGTCTCCGGCATCACCTTGAGCACCCAGATCAACTGCAGCACCATCATGCTTGAGTAGAACGAGAAGGCGTGTCCGCCCGAGATCTCGGCGATCACCGGAAAAGTCCACGATATTGCGGCCGCAAAGGCCCAGTGCGTAAAGCTCCCCAAGGCTTGTCCCTTTGCCCGTACGCGGTTGGGGAAGATCTCGCTGAGGTACACCCAGATGACTGCGCCTTGCCCGAATGCGTGCGAAGCGATGAACACCATCAGGCTCCCCAGCACCACCATGCTCCCAAAGGAGCTGAACTCTGTTCCGTACCTATAGAAGGCGGTCGCCGTTGCGGCCAAGCTGACGATGTATCCGACGGACCCCGCGACCATCAGCTTCCGCCGGCCGAACCGATCGATCACCAGCAGCGCCGCCATTGTGAACACTAGGTTCGTACAGCCGACGATTACCGCTTGGGCAAGGGACGATTCGCTTCCAGCGCCCGCCATGCGAAAGATGTGCGGGGCGTAATACATCAGCGCGTTGATACCCGAGAGTTGGTTGAACGTAGCGATCGCGACCGCTAGGCGCACCGAACGGCGGTACTTGGGTTGGATCAGGGCCTCGTCGCCGCCCGCAGCGGATTCCGCCAAGGACGCCTCAATCTCGGAAAGCTCCCGTTGCACGTCCTTGGCACCCACCATCACCAACACCTGAGCGGCCGCGCCGCTACGCCCCTGGGCAACGAGCCAGCGCGGGCTGCGGGGTGTCGCGAACATCAGCACAAGAAAAACCGCGGCGGGCAGCGCCTCCACTCCGAACATCACCCGCCACTCGAACTCGCCGTACTCCAGCCCTGCGATCCCGTAGTTGGACAGGTAAGCGAGCAGGATGCCCAAGACGATGTTGAACTGGGTGATCGCGACAAGCCGACCGCGGAGCCTCGCCGGGGATATCTCTGCGATGTACATCGGCGCAACAACGGACGAAGCGCCGACTGCGAGCCCCCCAAGCCACCGAAATGCCAAGAAGGAGTACCAGTCCCAAGCGGCCGCGCTTCCGACGGCGGAGACCAAGTACAGAACCGCGATCCACACCAAGCTGTCGCGGCGGCCGATACGGTCTGCGGGATGGCCGGCGAATAGCGCCCCTAGGATCGTCCCGATGAGTGCGCTCGCGACCGTGAACCCTAGCAAGGCCCCGCTCAGATCAAAGACCGCCCGCAGGTGGTCGGTCGTGCCGGAGATCACGGCGGTGTCGAATCCGAACAGAAGGCCGCCCAAGGCAGCGATGATCGAGCAGCGCAGAAGTGTGGCGTTCATCGTGCTGTACTAGGTTATGAAACCGCCGCTCCCGTGCCGAGAGCGGCGTGATCTTGGCGCATTAGGGCAATCTGCCCGACGTGCGGAGAAAGGTGCCCTGCATGTCGTGCACTTCGCAGTTCTCTCGCCCGACGGGTGTGTCCGCGCGGGCCCACGGCCTCTTGAGGCCCCGAAGGATCTTGGCCCTCGTCGCAGCGTCTGTCGTGCTGGCGCTCCAACCCGCTTGGGTCCGTGCCCAGTCGGATGATCCGGAGCCCTCAGACGAGTACACCGTCGTGCTGGCTGCGCCATCCGTGGGTGAGCGGGTCCGGTCCAGCCAGGGCGGCGCGGCCAAGGGCCTTCGTGCGCGCGCCTTGTCCAGCATCGAGACGATGCGCAGGGCCGTGTCGCGGTCTCAGGTCGATGTGTCCGAAGCCATCGCCTCGACAGGTGCAGTGGCGCTGGGGACCACCACCACCGTGCTGAATGCAGTCTTCATTCGGGCCACAGCGGAACAGGCCAGTGAGGTGGCACTGCTGCCCGGCGTGCGATCGGTCACCCGGTCACACCGCTTCGAGCCAATGTTGGATGGAGTGGCTGAGATCGTCGGATTGGCGTCCGCCCATGACAGGCCCGCGACCGGCGGGGTTTACGGGGACGGCGTCAAGATCGCCATCATCGACTCCGGTTTGGACTTCACCCACGAGGCGTTCCGCGACGATTCCTTGGCAATGCTCGAAGGCTATCCCAAGGGGGATCCGGAGTACCTGCACCTCACCAGTCCCAAGGTCATTGCTGTCCGCAGCTATGTCGAGGCGCTGAATTCGGCGGTTCCGAGCAGTTCGACACCGGACGACCTGTCGCCATGGGACCCGGGTGGGCACGGAACTTCGGTCGCCATGGTAGCTCTTGGTGGCGCCGTTGAGACCCCACTGGGGAGTCTCTCTGGAATTGCGCCCAAAGCGCGCCTTGGTGTGTACAAGGTATTTGGAACTCCCGGCCTGAATTTCTACACGAGCGAGCGTGCGATTGTCCAGGCGATTGACGACGCCGTCGAAGACGGCATGGACATCCTCAATCTGAGCTTGGGGACGTCGCAGTTCTACGCTTGGAATGCGGCAGGTAGCACCTGCGGACAACGGAGTGGGGCACCTTGCAACCCGATCGCTGCTGCGACGGACAGCGCTGTGCGCGACTTCGGAAGGGTCGTTGTGGCCGCGGCAGGCAACGAGGCGCAGCGCGGAACCGAACTGCTGCGTTCGTTCACGACCGTTGCGCAGCCCGCCGCAGTTCCCTCAGTGATCGCCGTCGGAAGCACCGGCAACTCCGTTTCTCGCATGCCGAGCGTGAAGGCCGGCGAGGATTCCTATCCGGCCCGGTCGGGGACGGGGCCGGCTCCCGACGGCTTGGTGACCGGCCCGGGCGTGGACGTTGCTGTGTTCGGGGACCCCCTCGGATGCGATCCGTACCCTCACGGTGCCTTGGCCGGAGTGGTGGCGGTGATCGAGCGGGGCACATGTTTCTTCGTCCGCAAGGTGGAACTTGCGGATTCCGCGGGAGCAATCGCGGTCGTCGTCGTCAACCACGAGGGTGACGACGTGATCGGCATGGCCTTGCTGGAGCAGACGGACATCCCGGCCTACATGGTCGGGGCAGGCTCCGGGGCTGCCATACGCGCGCATCTTGAGACCCCAGATGCCACCGTTTCGCTGGATCCGGCGGTCTCAAGGACCGAATCGACTTGGGACTATGTGGCGCTGAGCAGTTCCCTTGGCCCGACTGTCTCGCTCGGGCTGAAGCCCGACTTGGTTGCGCCGGGCGTGAACGTCCTCACCGCTTCACCGAGATTCAGCCACGAGGGCGTGCTCTTCGCGCCCAGCGGCTACAGAGAGATCTCGGGCACGAGTTTCTCGGCCCCGGTCGTATCCGGTGCTGCGGCCTTGGTTTGGGAGGAGTTTCCCATGCTGGACAGCCGTCAGGTCGCGTCGTCACTGATCAACAGCGCTAATTCGGCGGCGCTCCAGACTCCACGAGCACCCCGGATCTTAGAGGCCGGTGCCGGCCTGCTAGACATTGGAGCCGCCCTGCACGCCAGTGCTGTCGTAGTTCCCCCGTCGATCTCCTTCGGCAAAGTCGAGCGTGAGAGGATGCCTGTACGGCGTCAGCTCTTGATCACCAACAAGGCCCGAGAATCGCAGGTCTTCAGGGTGAGCGTGAAGACTGCCGACCCCGACAGCTCGGCCCGCCTGACGTTCAATGGCGCATCGTCCCTGCGGATCTTGCTTCCCGGCCACCGGAGCGTCCGCGTGCGGGTGGCGCTGCAGGGGAGCGAGCCTCTCGCCGGCCTCTACGAAGGGCGCATATCCGTAGTCAGTCTCACTGACGGCGCCGAGCTGACCGTGCCGTTCATCTACGCCGTCAGTGACGGTGAACCGGGGAACGCCGTGATCCTGCGCGGGCGCAGAGAGACTGGCATTCAAGGACGGACCGCGACGGAGTTCGTGGTAGCCCGATTGACCGACCAATTCGGCATCCCCATCGGCGATGTTCCGGTGGCCTTCACGGTTCACGAAGGGGATGCGCAAATCGAATACTCAACACCGCGCTCTTACGAGACGGGCCTGATCTTTGCTAGGGTCCGCTACGGTCCCGGTCCAGATCCTCAGGTTGTGGTTGCGCAAGCGGGAGAGATCCAGATACCGTTCGTGTACTCTGCCACGGGGCAGCGCCCTCAGGTTGAAGCCGTCACAAGCGCTGCCAGCGACGACGTGGGGCCGAGTCCTGGCGGGCTCGTCACAGTTAGGGGCACGTCGTTCACTCCCTACGCGTCGGGTGCCCCGAGCCACGCGGACCGTCCCCTTCCGATCATGCGCAAGGGTGTTAGCGTGGCTTTGGATGGGGCTCAAGGCGAATTCAGCCTGCCGGCCCGAATCCACTCGGTCGATGAGTACTCCGTGACCGTGCAAGTGCCGTGGGAGACGGCCGGGGTAGAGGAGGTCTTGCTGAAGGTTCGAGGCGACGAAGTCTCGCTTCCCTTTCCGTTCGACCTGCAGGAGGCCGCGCCGGGCATCTTCACCTACGTTGGGTCCGTCGGGTCAATGGCCATGGCCCTTCACCCCGACGGCTCGCTCGTCACCGGGGACGCTCCTGCAAAGGCTGGAGATGCTCTCACACTCGTCATGACAGGCAACGGTCCTGTGGCAGATCCGCCCCCGTCCGGTGCCGCTCCCGACCGTCCGGAACCGACGGTGCACCAGCCTGAGGTGTGGGTGGGTCGCCAAAGCGGTTCAGTCGTCTACTCGGGGCTGGATCCCAGCGCGGCAGGCGTCTACCTTCTCACGTTCAGCGTGCCTGCGGACCTGGAGCCAGACTTGTACCCCGTGACAGTGGTCGTGAACGATGTGGCCAGCAACAGAGCGCTGCTGCCTGTGGAGTGACGGCCCTCTATGGCTCGGATCCTGCCAGCAGGGATTCGACTTCGGCCAAGAATGGCACTCGTCCGTGTTTGCAAAGCAGTGCGCCGGCCGCGCAGCCGAAGCGCATTGCCGAACGCTCGTCATGGCCTTGAGCGAGCGCGAGTGCGAACGCTCCGTGAAAGGCGTCCCCCGCACCCGTGCTGTCGGACACTGTCACGGGAAAGGCTGGGATGCGGCCCCCAGGGAAGGCCACGCCACGCTCGCCTAGCGTTACGGCTCCCCAAGCTCCGAGCCGTTCGATGCGCTCCAGCAGGGTCTCGACCCCGCCGAGCTTAATCGCCAGATCCTCGTCCGCGACAACGTGCGAGGCCTGTTCGGCGATCTTCCAAATATCGGGAACGTCCTGATCCAGATCGTGGACGGCTGGAATGCCCGCAGACTTGGCAAGCTTCGCGACGCGAAGCCCCCCTTGCGCCCACCGCCCGTCAATCAGCACAGCGTCCGCATCCCGGACCGCACGCTCGGGCACCCACTCTGCACGGCCCGGCATTCCGTCTCCGAAGTACGGGAACAGGTAGCGCTCCCCGGTCGGGTCGATGAATACCTCGCACGTAGGACTCGTCCCAGGGAACGCGCGGTACCCGGCAGTTTCGACCCCGTCAGCGGCAAGCAGGGTCTCTATGCGCTCTCCTACGTGGTCGTTTCCGCGCTGGCCCCAGAACGAGGCTCGGCCGCCCAATCGAACCACCGTCACCGCGCCGACAGTCGCCGGTCCGCCCAGAGCTTCGAAGCGCCTCGTTGCGTTTTCTCGGCGGTGCTTGGGCGGAAAACGTGCCACGCAGAGCCGGGTGTCCAGAAAGCCCATGCCGACGCACAGAACATGGTGACGGTCTGCGTAGGGCATTTCGATCGCGTTGTGCCCGGTCAAGGTTCGCAGTGTAGCGAACGCGGATAGCTCCTATTAGCGTGTTGACTGATGTCCGGACGCTGACGCCCCTTGCGAATCTGCGCACGCGCAGGTCGTAGCCATTCCGTGAATGTCTGCCTCGGCGCGTTAGGGGCTGCCGACGCTGGTTAGGCCGAGACGCTCCCGAGCGCACGTGGCACCAGCGCTCAGCGAGGTCCGACCAGCTGCCTTTGATCGCCCCTAACCACGGCAGCCACTCGAGTCAAGATTCGCTCAGAGCACGATCCCGAACCGTCCCTTGAGCACGAATGCGGACATGATCGACACCCCCAAGAACCAAACTGCCCAGTGCGTCTCCCATCCAAGCGGGCCAACCTCCCGGCTCGGGTAGGCCAGTTCCAAACGGCTGACGTCTGCCGTGTTCAGCCGGGGCTCTCCCGGCTCCAGCAGCAGTCTGCGCCACCAAGCACGGGCCCGCGAGGCCGAGACGTAGCCGTGCCCGCTGCCTGTCGCGACCGATTTAGACACCGTGCCGTCAGGTGTCGTCAACCGAAGCTCCCCCGACTCCTCTTGCACTGCCCGGATGCGCCAGTACGTGCGTCCCTCGCCGCTGGCCGTGACAGACGTACTGTCTACAATCACGCCCCCTGCAGAAGTCAGATCCAAGGGCGGAGCCGGCACATCCGTGGATGCCACGACCAAAGCGGACTCTCCCACGTGCAGCGGCCGTTTTCCGTAGACTGCGTCGAGATGCGCGTAGAGTACGACCATTGGCAGGGCAAGGAAGAGTGCCGGCCGCAGCATGTGTCCGACATACTTCGCGTTCTGTGCGAGAAGCATCCACTGTGCCCGAAGCAGGACGCTGGGTTCGTCCGAGTAGACCCGCATTTCCAGCAGATAGGCCTGCATGCGCTTCTTGGCGAGTCCGATTGCACGCTGGTCCGATGTCTTGCCGACGACCCACAGCATGCCGACGCCGAAAACAGCCGATAGCAGGACAAGGCCGATGAATGGGCTCCAGCCGGAGAATACGCCGCTATACGCCGAGACGCCCGCGCGCAGCAGCGCGTTGAATGCGTCCACGATCACCTTGGGCTCGGTCTATTCGATGTAGCCGAGGCCTTGGAGCTTGCTCATGATCTCTTCGTCTGAGGCCCCGTCCTCGATCTGCTCGAGTTCTCGCTCGATGACATGCACGACGAATTCCTGAGGCGAAGAGTAGCCGCCGGACTCGGCGCAGCGCTTGACGCGCTCGAAGAGTGCCTTGTCGAGCTTGATGGTGTTCCCGGACCCGAACATCGCCCCTCCCATCATACGGCGGACGCCCGCCCCTCGCCCTGAGGAGCGGCTCGCAAGGAAGGCCCCGTGTTCCTGGAATGCTCGACTTGCAAGTGGCTTGCTGTGCGCCAGGGAACGCACCGGCAGGGATTATGCGATGAGTTGATAAGCCGGAGCCATGCACCGGCTGCCAGCAAGTTTGATTCCTGCCCGGCACAGGCGCGGCCCGCAAAGCGGAAGGGGGTATTGCATCGGGTGTGGCAATGCACGTCGATGAGCGTTCGCAGGGGGTGGAGATGGGATGCTGTCGAATCGCGAGATCCCCGATGTCGCCCCCTTCATTCCACTAGCTCGGGGACCGGGAGCGGTGCAACAGCCCAGGCACAACCGGTCATCCGGGGCCAGAGAACGTCCGCGGAGCCATGGGAACGCTTGCCGGAAGACTTGGGAGATCCCACGCTGTCCACGCGTGACGGCCGGAATACAGACTACTGGCCGAAACAGGTGTTCCGGGCCCTCCCTTGCCCCAGGGGGACTGGGAGCACACAAGCATGCGAGCCGCGGCACGGGCTGGTGAGCCGATAGACGGAACGTATGCGCGCGGGGAGTCGTGGCACCGTCACAGCACTTGCAGATGGCGATGCCCGCGTCCAATTGCCCGGCCTTTGATCAGGACAACTCGCTTGTCCAGTACCACAGATGACTGCAGATCGGACCCGTCATACCGCTGGCACGACCCCGGGGCTGCGCAGCGGGGGATCAGTCACGCTGCGACGGCTCTCGGTCCCGGGAATGAACGCCGCTAGCGGAGGAGAAAGGTCTCCGGAGCTTCCCGATTATGCCGGAACCGATTCCCCGTACGCCGCGCGACCGCGTCGCTGCGCCAGAACCTCTGGAGTGCCGGAACCGCCCACTGCGACGAGGGCCAGTTCGCGTTCGGGAGGGCTCCTCGCCCATCGCCTTCGGCATGCACCTAGCGGACAAGACCGGTGGCTTGCCAGGATCCTGTGTCTCGAAGACCTCAAACAAGTCTGGGCGAGACGCGATTAGTTCGGAGAGCTTCTTGAATCCAAGCCTTCGCGGATCGAAGGCTGGATCAAGTGAGCGGACGTAGGCTCCCACGCTTGCGAGGTTTGCGATTCCCGAATCTCCGGTAGTCGCGTCGATGCTCTCCGAAATCAACTTTGTCCAGTCGTTCGGTTCGGAACCTTCCCCATCGCTGTCGTCTCGAGAGAATTCCTTTGGACCCAGATTCTCCGTGTACACGAACACTTCACAGGCATTGACGAATGATGGCGGCGTATGCTGACGACCCACACCCATGACGAAGAATCCGTGCTCCCTGATCCGGGTCGCGAGGCGTGTAAAGTCGCTATCGGACGAAGCGACACAGAATCCGTCAACAGTGCCGGAGTGAAGCAAGTCCATCGCATCGATGATTAGCGAACTGTCCGTGGCATTCTTGCCCGTGGTGTATCGAAACTGCTGAATTGGCTGCACGGCATGGCCTTGCAGGTGAGACTTCCAGCTTGACATCTGCGGAGTCGTCCAGTCGCCGTAGACACGCCGCACGGTTATGGTTCCAAACCTTGCGACTTCGGCCAATATATGGGCAACTTTCGAAGGTTCCGCGTTGTCGCCGTCGATCAATAGGGCGATTCGACGGAGATGCTGGTCATCTGTTAAAGAAGCACGAGTCTGGTTCATCGGAACTAAGCTAAAGAGTAACGGCTCCCGATTGAACTCAAGCCTCTGGCTCGGCGATGGCGTGTCGCACGTGCGTATCGCTAGTGCCGATTCTCTGCCTCAGGCGCTCGTTGCTCTTTACGATGGTACTGCGGACGGCAAGCACGGCACCGACAAATCGGCGACCAGCAGCGGAACGCCCCTTGTTCCTCGTATCCGAGAATCTTGTCGGCCGATCGCATGGTGAAGTCGGGTAGCGCCGCGCAACGGTCTGAGATCTCGAAGATGGCTTCCCGAATCGAAGCTGCAACCCTCCGGTCGCGCGTACGCCGTCGAGCGTAGTCAACAGCGCCGATGATCGCGCCAGTCACGGTTGTGCCGCGTCCCGTCGCGAGGTTCTGAGCCCGCCGCTCGGCTTCGACCTTCTCAATACCCAACGCCATGCGTGCATCTTTCGAGCTGTGAGCATTGGTTAGCCGTCTCGCGACCGCTCCGTTGCCAGCCGACCGGACTAGGCGCTTCCGGAGACTGCATTGACAAGGCGAGCTCGAGGGCGCCGGAGATCAGTAGATCGCGACCGGCGCGACCGTGGATCCCGTGCCGCCCTGAATCTTGAGAGGCTGGACGACGAAGGCGAACTCGTAGACGCCGGCTGCGGCTAGTTCGTCCAGCTTCATCCGCTCCACCAGATGGATGCCGTGGACCACAAGCGTGATTTGGTGGACAGGCAGCGACACTTGCGGATCCGGGTTGGGTGAGACCTCGACCGGCTGGTTGTCCGCCCCCAGCAGCATAGGATCCTGCTCCACAAGCCACTGCGCGGCCGCGACACCGATCCCCGGGTTGGTCGCCATGAAGCGCTCCGCGTCGGTGTCCCACAGTACGCCCCAACCGGTGTGAATCAGTATCGCGTCGCCCGATTCCAGTGTCACTCCCTGCTGGTCGAGGGCCTGCTGCAGGTCGTCGACCGTGATCTCGTAGGTTTCAGGGAGCATTTCAACGCCCTTGAAGCGTGCCACATCAATGAGCACGCCCCGGGTCATGAGCGTTCCAACATTCTCGACGCCGAGCCGCGTGAACCCGTCTCGCGTGATGATCTCGTTCTGATCAACGCAGTTGTACAGGCTACTGCCGATTGTCTGGTGGGTGAAGCCATCGAACTGCGTGCCCACCTGACCCATCTCCGTGACAACAAGCTCCTCGTTCGAGGCACGCTGGTTCGATCCGACTCTTGGGCCGGTCGGCTTCACATACAGATCGAAATGGCGGGGACCGAGCGGCATCGAGCTCTTGAGTACCCGTCCGAGTTCGATCACCCGTCCCGTCTTGATCAGGCGCGCCGCCTTGAGCACCGTCTCGGGACCCATGTGGTTGGCCGCGCCGCGCTCGTCGCCTGCTCCCCACCGGCTGGGACAGCGTTCATCGGGCGACGGCGGGGTCCACGACTGGCCGGCGGCGGTTGCAGCGGAACCGGCGGCCAAAATGGCCAATGCAAGTGTGGCAAGGGCGTTAACGCTGGCGAATCGCATGACTGTCCTCCGTGGGCGGTCTCTTCAGCCCCAGCAGATTCTACCGGAACTCTCGACACGGAGTTCGGCGGCTAGAACGGTGTCCGGGAGCCGCCCCCTTGCATGCGACATCAGGTGCCCTGCTGGCTAGCCGTGGCTTCACCTCGTCGGACCGGTCGTCACGACGGACCAGATCGCGATGGCCGAGGGCGGGAATCATCCAACCGCAGAAGGAGCGGGACTCACCAGAGGACGGTCGGTTAGGCGATAGGCTGCGAGGCCGGCTCGGTCGTGCAATCTATTCGCAGGAGCTAGCAAGTCCCATTCTCAGGGGTGTACAGTCTCTCAGTCGGCCACCAGGACGCCGTAGTTTGCGCACGGGCGCAGTCGCGACACTTGCGGCCAGTTCGCGGCCTGGCGCGGCGATGGCATCCGGCATATTCCGTCGGGTCCGATGCTGCGCGCCAACACCGTCCGGCTTCATGACTCTCGCGACCCTCCCCCGACTGTGAGCCTCATCCCGCCGACAGCCGCTGCAAGGCGTCGATGCGCCGGAGCACCGGCGGGTGCGAATAGTGTAGGAAGACGTCCAGCGGGTGCGGTGTCAGATTGCTGAGGTTGTCGGCCGACAGTTTCTTCAGGGCGCTGGCCAAAGGCGCCCCGCTGCCGGTGGTCTCTGCTGCGAAGCGGTCGGCCTCGAACTCGTGCCGTCGCGAGAGGACGTTTACGAGGACCGACAGGACCAACTCGACAGGCTTGAAGAGGAGACTGAAGAAGAGGAGCCCGGCGTACACTGACGGCTCGGCGAGGTAGAACGCCGCGAAGAGGCCCTCCTGTTCAAGGAAGAGCGACAGGATCCACAGCATAGCCCCGATGTGGCCGATGGAGAGCGCCATTCGCAACCAAACGTGCCGCCTCTTGTAGTGCCCGATTTCGTGCGCCACCACGGCCACCAGCTCGGCGACGCTGTACTTCTCGACGAGAGTGTCGAACAGCCCGACGCGCTTGTGCTTGCCAAAGCCCGTGAAGAACGCGTTGGGCTTTGACGACCGCCGTGAACCGTCGACCACAAAGATGCCCTCAAGCGGGAAGCCCGCTGAGCGGGCGTACTTCAGAATTGCGTCGTGCAGCTTGCCGTCATCGAGCGGATTGAATGTGTTGAACAGGGGCATGATCCACGTCGGCCCGATGAACTGCACGGCGAGCGTGAAGGCGGTCACCGCCATCCAGCACCAAACCCAACCCAGCGGTCCCGCCGCCTCGAAGAATGCGAGGACGACAGCGAGAAGCGGGCCACCGAGAAGGATCGTGAGGGCCGCCCCTTTCAGCATGTCAGCGGTGAAGGTGCCCACTGTGGTGCGGTTGAACCCGTAGCGGGCCTCAATGACAAAGGTCGACCACGCCCGAAACGGGAGTTGGAAGAGGGTGCTGGCGAGCAGGAGGACTCCGATGTAGACGAGACCGGTGACCACCGGGCCCTGACCGAGGCCGCGGGCCGCGGTGTCGAGCCACGCGAAGCCTCCAGCGAACCAAAACGCGAGCAATACCGCGAGATCAATCGTCCCGCGGACAAGGCCGAAGCGGGTGCGCGTCGCGTTGTAGCGCCGCGCCCGGGCGTACTGCTCGTTCTTGAAGACGCCGGCGAATTCGGCCGGCACGGTGGTGTCGAACGAGCGTGAGCTGAGCAGTCCCGAGACTGCGCCAAGGAGGTAGTCGCATACGAGGGCGACTAGGATGACGACGGCGAAGGTGTTCATGGCTCCCGGAGTTATCCCGACGGGTGATCCCCTGCGTTAGCGCCAGCAGGCTCCTGCGGACTATAGAAGATTCGCATTCTCCCATGGTGGCAAGCAGGGCTCTTCTCAGGCAGCGTACGGGGAAGGGCCAGTGACAGCGGAAACGGTCGTCCGTGGTTTGAGTTGCGAACCGGACGGTGCAAGCGTCCCGATCATGAACATTTGATCTGTCTAGACACCTTGCCTAGCTCTGCTGTTCGCGATGTTGAGTCAGGTTCGGGTTTTCGCAGTCTGACCTTGTCGGAGTCAGGCCGCGCCTGCCTCCTCTTGGCTGTCCCGCACCAGCTGCCGCAGCTGGCCTGCAGCGCGGCGGCCCTCGGCCTCAATGGTCGCGGGAACCAGTCGCTTCAGGACGGGCAGTTCAGCCAGGACATTGACGCCTCCGTAGCGCTCGATCGCCCGGCGATTCTCGGCATTCGGCTCTCCCACCATTACAACGCCCGCAACGGGAATCCCTCTGCGGCGCATTTCGGAGACGGTCAGGAGCGTGTGGTTGATCGTTCCGAGGCCGGAGCGAGCGGTGATGAGGCCGGGCAGCCCCAGAGACCGGATCAGGTCGGCTATCATCTCCGTGTCGTTCAGCGGGACCAGCAGGCCGCCAGCACCTTCGACCACCCAAAACCGCCGTGATTCGAGCCTGCCCGCCATTACCATCAGCTGTTCGATCCGAACAGAACGGCCCGCGAGGCGAGCCGCCAAGTGCGGCGAGAGGGGCCTCGGGAGGCGGATCCCGCCTTGCTCAATTTCTTTGGCGCTGCCATCGGCGAGCCGCGCGACCTCCGCTGTGTCGTCGTCATGCTCGATTCCGGTCTGGATCGGCTTCCAGTACCCGGCCGGGCCGAACTTGCGGATTGCTGCGAGCACCACGGCCGACGTGACGGTCTTTCCGACGCCGGTGTCGGTTCCCGTCACGAAGATGCCCTGCATCACTTGTTCGTCTCCATCTGGTCCCTGACGCAAAGAGCCGCCCCTTCCACCTCCCTCGCCTCAAGGTCTGCGTTCAGGGACACGCGTAGGCGCGCCGTGCCCTCCGGAACGGTCGGTGGTCGGATGGCTCGAACATCGTAGCCCTCGGCGCGAAGTCGGGCTG
>JAJDWM010000769.1 GCA_022825595.1 Bryobacterales bacterium
GCGATCGCAACCGGCCTCAAGTCGGGGCCGAGCACATCGGAGCTGTGGGATCGGCTGCCGCGGGCCGCTCTCCGGAGGAGACCCCGAGGAATGGCACCCAAGGGCCGCTAGGGGTATGTTGACGATCAACTCATGACGGACCCCAAGCCCCTCGCGGAATCGCCGGGGACGGCAGCGGAGCCGCCTCGCACCCCGCTTTGCCTGCGGCCAGCCGAAGCAGCGCGAAGGGCCGAGCGCAGCCCTCGCACGATCCGCCACTAGCTGCGGCTGGGACGTGTGCGCGAGTGCGGGACGCCCGGCTGCCGCAACGTGCCCACCGCCAGTCTTGAGGCCTTCCTCGCGGCGCTGAAGAGCCCCCTCTCCCGACGGCGCGGCCGTTGGGCCGCCTGCTACGATCCCGTGCCTCTAGACTTGCGGATCCGGAAGGCGGGCCTGTCGAAGCAGCAAGCGGCAGCTGACGCGCGGATGCACCGGCCCACGGTCACGCGCGTGCTCGATGGGCGGGGCACACGGTAGGGCGTGCGGCGCCTGTGCGCCGTTCTGGACATGGAACTGGTCGAGGTCCTCCCGGAGTGTCGAGGGTGATCGACCGGCCTAGTGCTCAACGGCTGGCTTCGTACCAGCGGTCATCGAGCTCCACTCCCGCTGAACGCGTCGTCGAAGGAGCTTCCCCTAGTTCTCGGTTTCACCCTCGGTGACGCAGAGATCACAGTAACGTTCGGCGAGCCACTCTGTGGCTAATCCGCTGGTGTCGAATGGCACTGGGGGTTCCGGGTGGTGGGCCTGGGATCGTGAACGCGGCAAGGTGCCAGAGATGCCACCCACCCGACCAGAAACTGATGGAGGCGACGATCGGCGAGCTAATCGGGGCGGGCGAACCGGTGCAGCACTCGCGGGGCCATCGGTTTGTCGGTATAGGACCGGCCGACCGCCAAGCAAGGATTGCGTCGGCGGGAATGTGCGCCTACCATAGGATTGGCGGGGTGCTCTCGGTCGCGGCGCGCCGTCAGGGCGCGTCTAGCGGTAACGGTATTCGCGAGTGCTGCGTCAAATCCGTATAGCTGGCCATGGCTGATTTGCGCAATCCCGACAAGTCCCAAGCGCGGCGCCCGAGGTATTCAGGGATGGGGCCACTGGTCATCGATTCCCTGCACGTGCCATGGTGGCGCAACCTCGCAGATTCGGCCGGGGAGATCCTCAACCCGCCGCAGCGCGGGCCAACCCCGCAGTACCCTCCGGCGAAGCCCGGAGAACTCGACTTCGCGGACCCAATCGTGTACTCGCTTGGCCGGCCGTGGTGGATGGGGATTGTGAACACCCTGCGCGCCATGAGGGAGTACCGGCTCGGCCCGCCTGTGCCGACGTTCCCTCCGCCGGCGCCAGGCGACTACGAGGTGGGACAGCTCACCTTGGGCACACTGGCGCTTCCTTGGTGGTCGGGCCTGCTGGAGAGCTACCGCATCGGCAAGGAGATGCAGAACGCACCCCCGCTGAAGCTCTCTTCGAAGCCGATTCGGATCAAGGAGATCTGGGGGGACTTCAGCCGCAGACGCGACGGCATGATCGTGACGGCAGTGGCGCACGCCTTGGTCGTCTTAGTCATGTTCGGATTCCAGGAAGGGGACATCGTCGAGAAGCGCTCAGGGACCGTGACGCTGATCATCCCGGTCGACATCTCCCCGTACCTAGCGCAGTTGCGGACGCCTGCCCCCGGACAAAGCGGTGGAGGAGGCGGTGGCGGCCAGAATTCGCCCATGCCGGCCAGCCGCGGCAGGCTCCCGCGCTTCTCTCTGGAGCCACAGCTCGCGCCCCCGACGCCGATCATCCGCAATCCGGACCCAGAACTGTCGGTTGAACCCACCGTCAGGGTGCCCCCAGAGATCAGCATGCCGCAGGTCGATCTGGCAGTGTTCGGCGATCCATTCGGCGCAGACGGGCCGCCCTCCGCAGGTCCGGGAACTGGCGGCGGCATCGGCTCCGGGCGCGGCACGGGCGTCGGCTCGGGTACCGGCTCGGGCGTCGGGCCCGGCAGCGGCGGCGGCATAGGCGGGGGCGTCTTCCGCATCGGCGGGGGCGTGACGAGCCCAAGGCTCCTGTCGAAAGTGGAGCCGGAATACTCCGAGGAGGCGCGCAAGGCCAAGTATCAAGGCACGGTGATGCTCGCGGTCGAGGTCTGGGAGGACGGCATTGCGCACAACATCCGTGTGGTGCGCAGCTTGGGCTTGGGCCTTGACGAGAAGGCTGTCGAGGCCGTCCGCAAGTGGCGCTTCCTGCCAGGAAAGAAGGACGGCAAGCCCGTGCGGGTCGCGGCCCAAATCCAGGTCAGCTTCCGGCTGCTGTAGCAAGGGGCACCCCGGAGAGCAGCGGAAGGCACGTTCCTTGGAGCAGAGCGACAGGTCCCCGAGATTCGGGCCGCTCTCAGCAGGTCTCGGAGTCGACCGCCCCAAACCGCGCGCGGAGGGTCTCCGCAGACGCGAATTCCTGGCTGTCGCAGCAGCAGCGGCAACCCAGCCGGGACGGGCCGCTCAGCAGCCCAACGTACTCTTCGTGCTGGCGGACCAGTGGCGTAGCAGCGCCTTCGGCTTTGGCTCCGACGAGGTCGTCCGCACCCCGAACTTCGACTCTCTGGCTGCACAGGGCGCCAACTGGCGCCGCGCGTACGCGGCAAACCCGGTCTGCACGCCGAACCGCGCGTGCATCCTCACGGGACGGCACTCCCACCAGACCGGAATGATCAAGAACGACATCCAGCTCCCTCCGGAAGAAGTCTGCTGGCCG
>JAJDWM010000363.1 GCA_022825595.1 Bryobacterales bacterium
CCGATCCGACGGTTGGCCTAGACCTCGGATTCGAGCACTTCAAGGTGCCCGTCCGTGACAGCCTGCAGGCCGGCCGGGCCGGGATGGAGCGCACAGAGCGCAATCTCGCGACCGTGAGACAAGCGATCGGCCCGGATCGCGAGCTGATGATTGACTGCGGCTGCCGCTGGGATGATGTCGGGTACACGCTGGAGATGGCTAAGCGCCTCGCGCCAGTCGGGCTGTATTTCATCGAGGAGCCCCTCTCGCCTGACAACATCCTCGGCTACGAGCGACTTGTGGACGAGATTGACAGCACCATGATCGTCAGTGGCGAGCACGAGTACACGCAATACGGCTACAAGATGCTCCTGCACCACAACGGCACGGAGATCCTCCAGCCGGATATCACTTGGTGCGGAGGTGTGACCGCTGTTCGCAAGATCGCGGTGATGGGCGCTGAGCGCGGCCTGCCGATCATTCCGCACCGGGGCAGCAGTCTATTCGGGATGCCGATTGTGCTGACAGCTGACGCCCCGCTAGCCGAGAGCTTCGGCACCGGCGATGACGCCACCGACCTGATGCTCGCCATGTCATCGCCGTACAAGGATGGCCACTACTTCCCGACCGACAGGCCCGGTTTCGGGACGGAGCTCACCGAGAGGATGGTGCATGAGCATGCGGGAAGCAGCGCCCTTTAGACCTGAGCCAACTCGGCGCCAAATAATTGGCCTGCTTGGAGGTGTGTGGGGGGCCCCCATGCTCGGGCAGACCAGCCCGGCAATGCGAGGGATCTTCCCGATCGTTGCGACCCCGTACACGTCGGGAGGAGAGGTCGACTTCGAAACGCTGGCCGAGGAGGTCCGCTATCTGGATCGAACCGGCGTGCACGGCATCGTTTGGCCGCAGCTGGCCAGCGAGTATGCCCTGCTGACGTTCGAGGAGCGCATCCGCGGTGCCGAGGTGATCGTGAAAGCTGCGGCAGGACTGCGCCCCAAGGTCGTGATCGGAGTCCAGGCCGAGGACACTGAGACGGCCGTTCGCTATGCGAGCCACGCCAAGTCCCTGCAGCCGGACGCGGTCATCGCTCTGCCCCCGAGGCGAGGAAGGCAGACGGAGTTCGACCTGGATGCCGTCGCGGAATACTACGGGGCCGTGGCGAAAGCCGCGGGCCTGCCCATGTTCATGCAGGCCATCGGCAATATGGACATTGAGTTCGTCGCCCGAATGGTGCGGGACATTCCGGAAATGCAGTACGTCAAGGACGAGGCTGGTCACACGCTGACCCGCCTGACACAGTTCAGCGACCTGCGAGAGACGGACAGGCCCGTAGCCTTCACGGGCGGCCACGGGCGGACTCTGATCGAAGAGATGGCCCGAGGCTCATCCGGATCGATGCCCGCCGCCTCGTGGCCGGACCTGTACGTGCGCACTTGGGACCTGTGGCACGCCGGCCATCGTTCGGAGGCGATCGACATGTTCTCCAAGGCACTGCTGCTGATCACACGGGCCAGCGCCCATGGCCTGCCAGCCCTGTCCTACGTGCTGCACCTGAGGGGCATCTTCCCGAACTGGAACGTCCGCAATCCCAACGCACGGCCGCTTGACACCCACGCGATGGACGAACTGCGCAGGACGCTTGAGTTCGTCACTCCGTACCTGTTGGCGTGACACTCGGCCGCCGTCGGGCAAGGCCCGCTGGCCGACTTCCCTGTGGGATGATGGGCGCCATGTTCCGAGCCCGCTGGCCGCTGGCCTTCTGTTGCGCGATTGCGGCAAGTCCCTGCTTCGGTGGCGGACCGTCGGAGGAGATTCCCTTCCAGAAGCACGTGATCGACCTAGGGCGCAACGAGACCTGCGCCGTGGTCGACCTTAATGGCGACGGCATTCTGGACATCGTCTCCGGCGAGAACTGGTTCCGCGGCCCCGACTTTCAGCGACGGAAGTTCCGCTCCCTCCGATTCTGGAACAACTACATCGATAACTTTAGCGACCTGCCGATCGATGTCGACCGCGACGGGCATGTCGATGTCGTCAGCGTGGCTTGGGTCGAGCAGAAGATCGCTTGGTGGCGCAATCCGGGCCGGGCTCAGGGGAACTGGCGCGAATCTCGCGTGCACTCCGGAGCGTCCGTTGAATTTGCCCTACTCGTCGACCTGGATGGGGATGGCGAGGCGAGGGAAGTGCTGCCGCAGTTCGGGGGAAGGTCGGCCTCAACGACGGCTTGGTTCGAGCCGGTCGGAGACGGGTCGGCCTGGAATGGGCACGTCGTTCAGGCTGCGGCCGACGGCCACGGGATCGGGGCAGGGGATGTCAACGCAGACGGTCGCGTCGACGTGCTGACGCCGAAGGGATGGCTCGAGGCTCCGGCCGATCCACGCCAGACTCCGTGGAAGATGCACGCGGAGTTTAATCTTGACCAGCACATCGGTTTTCTGCATGTCCTGGATGTTGACGGGGACGGACTGAACGACATCGTGACGACGCACGCCCATAGCTATGGCATCTTTTGGCTCAAGCAGATGCGAGATTCCGACGGCTCTCGCACCTGGAAGCGGAACGCGATCGATGATGCCTGGTCCCAGCCGCATGCTTCGACGCTTGCGGACCTCACGGGCGATGGTCGGCCCGAGCTCATCACAGGCAAGCGGCTCTTCGCGCACAACGGCAAGGACGATGGCGGGCGTGAGCCGCTAGGCCTCTATTGGTACGAGTACGTGGACACGGGGCCCCGCTGGGAATGGGTGCGGCACATAGTCCACTACGGTGGCCAAGTGGGCGGAGGCATGCAGATCCCGGTCGTCGACATCGACGGCGATGGCGACCTCGACATCGTGGTCGGCGGTAAGGGTGGCGTGTACCTCTTCGAGAACCTTTCGAGATAGACCCGGCCTCGCCAGAGGGACTGCGGTCCGCGCATTCAGACCAGTTGGATCAGTCGGCTCGGACACGGCCCAGTTCGCACCCCGGGCGTCGTGTGGAAATTCTGCTCTGGCGGCTCCAGTCCTAGCCGATCGCCTCGAGCACGGCGTCCTCGAACGAGAAGTCAGGCTTCCTACGAATCCGACGATTCGTGCTCTTGTACCACTGCCAAGTGTTCCGGAGTCCCGCTGCCAGCGTTCTCGGCTCGAAGCTGAGTTCACGCCGGGCCCTTGACGTGTTCAGCGTGATGGGCGGCATGTCAAAGTACTGGCCGAAGTAGTACGGAGGGGAGAAGACACTGCCGCCCATGCGCTCAATTGTTGCTCTGGGAACGTAGCGCAAGTCGGGTTCGATCCCGGCGGCCTGCCCCAGCGCCATCACCAGGTCGTCCTGACGGACGGCGTTCGAGTGTGCGACGTTGTATGCCCGTCCTGGAGATGCCGGACTGGCTGCTGCGCGCAGTGCGCAATCCGCCAAGTCCCAAACGTGGACCAGTTGCATCAGACGGCTGCCGTCTCCCGGAACGAGGATCGGCCGACCCTCCACCAGACGATCCCAGAAGAACGCCTCTCGGTAGAAGGGATTATGTGGCCCGTAGACGAAGGGCGGCCGCAGGGTCGTTGCCTCGAGGCCCGTCGACGAGTGCAGCGCAAACAAGGCGCGCTCGGAATCCGCCTTATTGCGGCAGTACTCTTCCGGGTGGTCCGACTCGGCTAGCGGCGAGCTCTCGTGCCGATCGAGGCCGGAGCCGTAGGCGGCGCAGCTGGACATGAATACGTACCGGGTGCGGCTCGGCGCCCCGGCGGCCGCCGCGCCGGCGACTTGCCGCCCTGTAGTTCCTCGTTCCCAGTCGTAGACGTTGTCGAACACTATGTCGAAGCCTTGGCGGAGAACGTTTGCCAGCGTCTGCGTGTCATTGCGGTCGCAGCGGACTTCCCTCGTGTCGCGCTTGAACGGATTTCGCGATCCGCGGTGCAGGATGGTGACGTCGTCACCTCGATCGAGCAGGCGGCGCACTAAGGCCCGGCCAATGAAGAGAGTTCCGCCGATCACTAGGACGCGGTTCATTTCTGGCCTCTGTCCGGCCGCTAAGCCTTTGAAGGCCTTGGGCTGACCCGAAGGGCGATTCCCAGCTCGGTGAGGTTGCGTGCTGGCACGGTGTTGGGGGCTTGGCACATGAGGTCAGTGCCGCGGGCAGTCTTGGGGAAGGGAATCACGTCGCGAATCGTCGTCTCCCCCGCGAGCAGCATGATCAGCCTGTCCAGACCGAGCGCGATGCCACCGTGGGGCGGCGTGCCGTACTGCAGGGCCTCCAGAAAGAAGCCGAATCGGTGGCGGGCCTCCTCGGGCGTGAAGCCGATTGCCTCAAAGACTCTCGACTGGATGTCTTGGCGATGGATTCGTATCGAGCCCGAGCCGAGCTCCACTCCGTTCAGAACCAAGTCGTAGGCCTTCGAGCGGCACGCTCCCGGGTCTGTTTCGAGCTTGCCGACGTCGTCCGCGTGCGGCGAAGTGAAAGGATGGTGCGCCGGGCTCCAGGACGCTTGGTCAGAATCCCACTCGAACATCGGGAAGTCCGTGACCCAGAGGAATCGCAGATCGTTGTCATCGAGCAGGCCGTGGCGGTCGGCAAAGCCGTGCGCGATTCGCCTGTTGATCGTCCCAGCCGACTCGAGAACGGTCTGGTCCGGCCGTGGCCCTGACGGGACGGCCAGCCCCGTGACCAGCACGATAAAGTCGCCGTCTTCGGCGCCCAATCGCTCCCTCACGGCTGCCATCTCCTGGGGCAGCTTTCTGGAGAGCCCCCGGAAGTCGTCGAAGATCCGCAGGCCGAGTTCGGCCGCCGGAGCGCGGAACTGCTCGCGCTCCCTTCGCGTGAGGTGCCCAACTCGGGGAATGCGGATCGCGACGAGCGGTCCGCCGAGCGGCAGATCGCCCGGAGCGATCAGGTCTGTGACCACCGCCATCGGGGGAAGGCGCAAATCCGGCTTGTCCGAGCCGTACCGCTGCAGGGCCTTCCCATAGCTCATGCGCCGAAGCGGCAGCGAGGGCGGGGAAACGCCCGCCGCTTGGCACACACCGTGGATCAGGCGCTCGACGACCTCAAGGACGCTGTCTTCCCGCGCGAAGGACATCTCAAGGTCGATCTGGGTGAATTCCGGCTGGCGGTCTGCCCGCAGGTCCTCGTCCCGAAAGCAGCGCACGACCTGGAAGTATCGGTCGTAGCCCGCCACCATCAGCAGTTGCTTGAAGATCTGTGGGGACTGAGGAAGGGCGTACATCGTGCCGGGCTGAATGCGGCTCGGCACAAGGAAATCCCGCGCGCCTTCGGGCGTCGAGCGGGTCATGAATGGCGTCTCGATTTCGAGAAAGCCCTGATCGCTCAGCGATGTCCGGACGGCGGCGGTGATCGCATGTCGGAGCTGGACGTTGCGCTGCATTTGCGGGCGGCGAAGGTCGAGGTAGCGGTACTTCAGCCGGGTGTCTTCACCGACCGACGCGCTGTCCTCCTCGTCGAGCTGGAAGGGAGGGGTCAATGCGACGTTCAGCACACGGACGTCCTCGGCCACGAGTTCGACCTTGCCGGTCGCGAGATTGGGATTGTAGGTGTCCTCCGACCTGTGCACGATTCTTCCCCGCACCGCGATTACGTACTCGTTACGCAGCGTCTCGGCCTTGGCATGGGCCATAGGCTGGGTCTCGACGTTGAAGACGATCTGGGATACACCGGTCCGGTCTCGCAAGTGCAGGAACAGCAGGCCCCCCAAGTCCCGCTTCCGGTGCACCCAGCCCATGAGAGTCGCCTCGGCTCCGATGTGGCGCTCGCGGATCTCTCCGCAGTAGTGGGTACGTTCCAAGCTGCCCAGCGGCTCTAGGTCCGGAGCTATTCCCTGACGGTGTGGCATCACTTCTCGTCTCGGTACTGGCGTGACAGAGCGACGTAGCGGGCGGCGTTCTCCCGCGTTCGCTCAAGCTCTCCGTCCGTTACAGTCCGCTTGATCTTGGCGGGCACGCCTGCAACTAGGCTGCGCGGTGGAACTTGGTGGCCGCCTCGCACAACCGCCCCGGCGGCTACGATCGAACCCGCGCCGATTCGGGCCTTGCTGAGGATGGTCGAGCCCATTCCGATCAGGCAATCGTCTTCGACTGTGCAGCCGTGCACGGTGCAGGAGTGGCCCACCACTACACGGTCACCGATGGTCAAAGGCGCGTCGTCGTCCTCGTGCAGGCAGCTGTTGTCTTGGACGCTCGTCTCCTCTCCGACTACGACAGGCGATGTGTCCCCGCGGATCGTGACATTGCACCAGACGCTGGAGCGCGCCCCGATCGAGATGTCCCCGATCAATTCCGCGCTGCGGTCGATGTAGGCGCTGGCCTCTATCGAGGGAGACGCGCCCCGAAAGCTTCGGATCATGGCACCGAGGGAAGCGGCCGCGCAAGCCGGGGCCGCGGGCAAGGATCAGATCAGCCCGAGAGTGCAGTGGGCGACCTTGGTCCAAACATATCACAGGGCCATGCCGCACAGCGCCCTCACCCCCAAGTTCAAGCCCCGAACTAGGTCGGGCTCGGGCGGCCCCTTCGGTATACTTCTCCCTTTGCTGCGGCTGCCCGAGGCAGCCCGCTAGCAGACCGCACAGTCGGCAAGGCTCTCTCGTGCCGGAACAGGTCGTCAGGCAGCGCTCCCGGGGTTTCATCTGCGTCAATGCGCATCCTTTGGGTTGCGCTCAGGTCGTGGAATCCCAGATCGCCAATACGCGTCTGGCTCTGGAGGGGACTCAGGCAGCGGACCTGCGAAATGTACTGGTGATCGGAGCTTCGACTGGCTACGGGCTGGCGACCCGGATTGCGGCTGGCTGGGGACTGGGCTGCCGCACCCTCGGAGTCTTCTTGGAGAAGCCGCCATCGCGGCGTCGGACTGCGAGTTCAGGCTATTACAACTCGGTTGCCCTTCACGCCGCCGCCAGCCGGGACGGCATGTGGGCCCGCAGCGTGAACGGGGACGCCTTCTCCGACGGCGTGAAGGATCAGGTCTGCCGGATCGTGGCCGGCGACATGGGCGGACAGGTGGACCTCGTCGTGTACAGCGTCGCGGCCCCGAGGCGGACCAATCCCCGCACGGGGACCGTGCACACCTCAAGCCTGAAGCCCATTGGCCGGTCGTATAGCGGGAAGACAATCGACCTGGGCCGATCCTCTGTGACCAACGCGACTGTACCGCCCGCGCGCCAGACCGAGATCGACGACACAGTCGCCGTCATGGGCGGGCAGGACTGGCGCTGGTGGATCGAGGCGTTGCTCGCCCGGGGGCTCCTGGCTTCTGGGGCCCGCACCGTCTCCTACAGCTACGAGGGTCCAGAGTTGACATGGCCCATCTACAAGCACGGCACGATTGGTGCCGCTAAGCGCGACTTGAGGGCGACCGCCGACCAACTCAACAGCAAGCTTGCTCAGCGTGTGGGCGGGGGGGCCTGGATCTCGGTCAACAAGGCGGTGGTTACGCAGGCGTCATCGGCTATCCCCGTCGTACCGCTCTATGTCAGCCTGCTCTTCCGCGTGATGAAGGGCATCGGCATTCACGAGAGCTGCATCGACCAGGCGAACCGCCTGTTCGCGGGTCACCTTTGCAGGCCGGGCGGGCCGCGCGTCGACAGCCGACGCATGATCCGCCTGGACGACCTAGAGATGAGAGAGGATGTCCAGGCGGCGGTATCTGAGAGTTGGCCCCGTGTAGACACGGAATCGCTCAACGATCTCACTGACTTTGCAGGCTTCCGCCGAGACTTCAACCAGATCTTCGGATTTGACGTGCCCGGGGTGGATTATGCAAAGGCGGTCGAGACCCAACTGACGGTGCCAGCGGTACGGTGAAGAGAATGGCGTCCACCAGCAGCAAGAAGCACCAAAAGCTCGCCGCCCAGCGCGGGCCGGTTACCGTGGCCGTAGTGACTGTCAGCGACAGCCGGACGCCTAAGACTGACGCCAACGCAGCCTACTTGTCCGAGGCCATCCAAGAGTCAGGGAACGTGCTGCATTCAATTCGCATCGTCCCCGACGAGCCTTCGCTGGTATCGGCTGCCCTTGACGAGCTATGCGCTACCACGGCGGTTCAGGTGATCCTGTTCAACGGCGGGACTGGCATCTCTAGGCGGGATCGGACTTACGATGTCCTGAGCACCCGCTTTGAGAAGGAACTGACCGGTTTCGGCGAGATCTTTCGGATGCTGAGCTACGAGGAGATCGGCGCAGCTGCCATGCTCTCGAGGGCATCGGCAGGCGTAATCGAAGGAACAGTGGTCGTTTCCACGCCCGGTTCTCCGGGTGCCGTTCGTCTGGCCTGGAAGAGCCTGCTGGGTCCCGAACTCGCCCACATGGCTTGGGAAATGGTGCGGGACTGACACTGGGAAGAGGCCATTCAGTGTCTGGAATGGTGGCACTCGCGCGCGCGACGGGCCTGGCCGCGTTGGCCATCGGCCTAGCCTGCCAGGATGTGCCGACCCGATCGGCGGAGGATATCGAGGGCGCCGTGGCCAGCTATCTCGCCTCACGCACGGACCTCAACCTCGGTGAGGTGCATGTCAAGGCGACGCGAATCCGGTATGACGGCGACCGCGCCGTGGCGTCGGTTTCGATAGCCGCTGCCGGCGATCCGCAGGCCGTGATGACCATGCTCTACGAGCTGCAGCTGGGACCATTGGGTTGGGAGGTCACCCCACCGGCCACAAGGTCTCCGGATGACGGGTTCACCACCGGTGAGAGCTTGCCACCTGGCCACCCGCCGCTCCCGGCTCCGCGTGAGGAACTCCCGCCCGGTCATCCGCCCCTGAATGGCGACGGCCGGTAACGCCGTCGCTACAATCGAGGCTTCCATGGTTCACGATCGCTCCAGCGCCCTCTTCGAGCGGGCGCAGCGCGTCATCCCGGGTGGGGTCAACTCTCCCGCCCGAGCCTTCCGCGCTGTAGGCCGGGAACCCGTCTTCATCCGAAATGGAGAAGGCTGCCGCATCTGGGACTGCGACGGCAATGAGTACATCGATTTCGTTGGGTCTTGGGGGCCGCTGCTGCTCGGCCATCGCCACCCCGTGGTTGTGGAAGCGCTCCGGGAAGTGCTCGACGTAGGCACGAGCTTCGGAGCCCCGACTGAGGCCGAGGTCGAGCTAGCCGAACTGATCGCGGAGCTTGTGCCGTCAGTCGAGACTGTCCGACTGGTGAATTCCGGGACGGAGGCGACGATGAGCGCCCTGCGGGTCGCGCGGGGTTTCACCGGCCGCGACGTGACCGTGAAGTTTGTCGGCAACTACCACGGCCATGTCGACTCGCTGCTGGTTCGCGCGGGTTCCGGGCTGGCCACGCTCGGCATCTCGGACTCTGGCGGCGTTCCTGCGGCCTTCGCCGGCACGACCCTGCCGTTGGAGTTCAACGACATAGGGGCCGTAGAGCGGGCCTTCGACCGTCGCGGGAACGAGATTGCGTCGGTCATTGTCGAGCCTGTTGCCGGGAACATGGGCTGCGTCCCGCCACGCCCCGGCTTCCTTCAGGCTTTGAGGGATCTCTGCACGAAGCACGGCGCGGTCTTGATCTTCGACGAGGTGATGACGGGCTTCCGGGTGGCGCTTGGTGGGGCGCAGAGCCTATACGGTGTCATGCCGGATCTGACTACGCTCGGCAAGGTGATCGGCAGCGGTTTGCCGGTGGGGGCTTTCGGCGGTCGCCGGGAGATCATGGAGCGGGTCGCCCCACTCGGGGCCGTCTATCAGGCGGGGACGCTGTCGGGGAACCCGCTGGCGGTTGCTGGAGGATTGGCCGCGCTGCGGCACCTAAGGGAGAATCCCGGTATCTACGATCGGCTGGAAACCGCAGCGGCGCGCCTCCAGGCTGGTGTGGTCGGCGCAGCCGATGCGGCGGGCGTCGAGATCACCAGCAACCGTGTGGGAGCCATGCTCACATTCTTCTTCACCGGACAGCAAGTCCGCTGCTGGGAGGATGCTGCCGCCTGCGACACGGGAGCATTCGCTAAGTATTTTCGGGAGATGCTGGGGCGGGGAATCTACCTGCCGTGCTCCCAGTACGAAGCTCTCTTCGTGGCGACCAGCCATGGCAACGGCGACATCGATCATGCCGTCGCTTGCGCGGCCGACGCGTTCGCCAGCATGGCACGATAGTTCCAGGGCCGGCCCCGTCAGATCCCATAGGGACGTGCGTCCCGAACCACGATCCGCCCGCTGCGGCGGCCCCTCCATTCGTTCACCCCTAGCGAGCCGGCCAAGTCGAAGCGGCCCACCATCGACCAGCCGGCCGTGTAGAATTCGGATTCGTCCGAGAGCCCGAGCCGCCCGGCCCAGTCCGGCGGAGGATTCCACCACACCGCTTCAAAGCGGGCACGCTCCGCGACGACGGTCAGCAAGAGGTGTCCGTTCTTCAAGACGCGACCCTTGGCCAGCCGGCAGTCGCGGATGCCGAAGAGTGGGGCGCGAAGCCCTTGGCCCCACGGTGCCAGTCGCGTTAGTGCCTCGGCGGACTGCAACAGCATCCCCATCCGCAGCCAAGAGGCTGGCAGGCGCGCGTCGATGATGTGGGTTGGCTCTGTCGGGAATCCGCCGGCCCCCTTGCGCGCCTCGAATCGCTCCTTCATGAATTGCCGGAATGCTTCTAGGCTGTCAGGCTCAAGCCCGACGCCGCAGGCGGCGGCATGGCCGCCTCCGGAGGCCAGAATCCCGGCCTCCTTCGCCTCGTTGACAGCGAGGCCGAGATCGAAGCCGAGCGAGCTCCTGCCGGATCCGGCAAGGCTGCCGTCCTCGCGCATTGCCAGCGCGATCGCAGGCCAGCCAAACTCCCGCACCACACTTGACGCGAGCAGCCCGACGGTCCCGGGCGTTGCCACATCGGTGACGTGCACATTGACCGGACCAAGGACGAGTTGGGCGCGGCATTCGTCGCTGTCAAGCTCGCGTCGGGCCCGCTGGCCGAGCTGGACACGACGGCGGTTGAGCTCGTCTAGCCGGACGGCCATCTCTTCCGCCCTCTCCGGGTTTGCCTCGCGCAGGCAGCGAGACGCTAGGTCGGATTCGCCCATTCGAGAGCCGGCATTCAGCCGTGGTCCGATTCGCCAGCCGAAGTCGTCGATCGAGTGCCTCTCCCCAACCCCGGCACACTCTGCAACGCTCGCGATCCCTAGGCTCACGGCGTCGGGGTCGTCCATCAGGCGCAAACCGGCGCGCAGCAGCGATCGATTGAACGGGGTATTGACGGGCATGACGTCACATGCCGTACCGAGGGCGGCCAAGAGAGTGATGCGTTTCCGCACGGCCAGCGTGGCGCCCGCACGGAGACCCGCGCGGCGCAGAATCGCCCTCGCCAGGAACCAGGTGAGTCCGGCCGCGCAAAGCGTGCCCTGCTCGCCCGGATCCGGTGACCGGGTCACCCAAGGGTTTACGAGCACTGCCGATTCCGGAGGCTGGTCGCTGTGCGGTGGATGGTGGTCAACCACGACTGGGGCGACTCCCCTCTCGCTGCTGATCTCGTCGATCAGCGGCCCTGCCGCCGTGCCACAGTCGAGCACGGCCAGATGGGAGACCCCCGCCTCGGCCAGACTGGCCATGCAGCGCTCGTTCGGCCCGAATCCCTCCCTGTTTCTCCGTGGTACGGTCACGAACGGATCCCCATCACCGGGGAACACGGCCCTCAGGGCCTCGATCAGGATCGCCTGAGACGTGGCCCCGTCGACGTCGTAGTCGCAGAGGATTCCGATCCGGCCAAGCCCAGAGGCGCTAAGCATACGCTTGGCGGCCCGTTCGACGCCATCGGGTTGTCCAATCGCGCGAGTGCACTCTGCCAAGGTGCGCGTTCTCAGGCAGTCCACCGTGTCAAGGTCCCAGTCGCGCGTCGCCAGCGCCATCGCAATCGGGCGCGGCAGGTCGAGCGACCGAGCGATCTCCGTGGCTCGGCGGTCCAACTCCGGTGCATCCACGGGCCAGGCCCACGCGAAGGTCTTCATCGCGGTGAACGGCCCGGCCAATCGTCGTCGCTGAGGCTGCCTTCAATCGCTCCAAGGCTCCGGGCGACCTGACGGGAAGGATCCACGCCCCGGCGGCCGCGTGCCCGGATCGGGCCGCCGCGCTGCCTCACTTCGCCTTGGCTCCAGCCGCCCCGGATGTGCGGCCTGCCGCATTGTGCAGGCGGCGGGCAATTCCGATTTCTCTTTCCGGGCGAAGAAGAGGGAAGAGGATTACGTCCCGGATCGTTGGGGAGTCCGTGAGCAGCATCACGAGCCTGTCAATGCCGATACCTTCTCCCGCTGTCGGGGGTAGGCCATAGCACATGGCGCGGACGTAGTCCTCGTCGACCACGTGGGCCTCAGCGTCCCCAGCAGCCCGTGCGGCAGCCTGCTCCTCGAAGCGCCGCAGCTGCTCCAACGGGTCGTTCAGCTCGGAGTAACCGTTGGCGATCTCCATTCCCCCGCAGTACACTTCGAAGCGTTCCACCCAGTCCGGGTCGTCGGACTTCTGCTTTGACAGGGGCGACGCTTCCAGTGGATAGCCGTGGACCGCAGTCGGTTGGATCAATCTCGGTTCGCAGGCCGCCTCGAACAGGCGCAGGAGCGCTAGGCCTGGAGAGATTCCTTCCGGAAGGTCGACCTCCGTACCGTGACGGGACGCGAGCGCTGCGCCAAGCTGGCGGAGGCAGGCGATGTCGTGAAGATCGTCGACCCCTGCCCTCGTTCGCGGGTCGGGCCAATACTCCGATACCGCCTCGTGCATCGTGAGACGCTGCAGGCTTGAGAAGTCGATCCGGTGTTCTCCGAACGGGGCCGTTTGGCCACCGTCCAAGGCCGCTTCTGCCGACGCCCGTAGCAGTTCCTCGGTGAATCCCATCAGCACGTTGTAGTCGCTATAGGCCTCATAGAACTCGAGCATGGTGAACTCGGGGTTGTGCTGCTTGGAGATCCCCTCGTTACGGAAGTTTCGATTGATCTCGTAGACGCGGTCTAGCCCGCCGACAGTGAGCCGCTTCAGGTACAGCTCCGGTGCGATGCGCAGGTACAGATCGACGTCCAGCGTGTTGTGGTGCGTCTTGAACGGCCGGGCGTGGGCACCACCATAGAGAGGCTGCATCATCGGTGTCTCGACTTCGATGTAGCCTCGTTGCACGAATTGCTCGCGCAGCGCCCGGATGATGCGGTCGCGCGTGACGAACGTGTCCCGGACGGCATCGTTGGCGATCAGGTCCACGGCCCGCTGCCTGTAGCGAATCTCCACGTCCTGGAGGCCGTGGAACTTCTCCGGGGGCGGCAAGATCCCCTTGGCAAGGAATTGCAGCGCGCTGGCACGAACGGTCAGCTCGTCTGTCCTCGTCCGGAAAACGCGCCCTTCGACCCCTATGGTGTCGCCGGCGTCCAGCAGCTTGTACAGCTCGAAGTCGCGTTCATCGACCTCGTCTTTTCGCACGTAGATTTGGATGCGGACTCCGTCCTGCCTCATGGTGGCAAAGCCTGCTCGGCCCTGCCTGCGCTTTGTGACGAGGCGCCCGCAGATTCTGGCGGCCGGTCGGTCTCGCTCTAGGGTGTCGCCGTCAAGCGGGTCGAATGCCTCGCGGAGCTGCGCCACCGTCTGCGTGAATTCGAAGCGGTGCGGGTAGGGCTCGAAACCGAGCTCCTTGATGCGGGCGATCTTTGCGTACCGCTGCTGGAAGATTCTCTCGGCCGGAGACACGATATCGGCTCGTGAAGGGAGCCGGAAATCCCATCGTAGCCCAGCGAGGCGTGCGTTCAGGCCCTGCGGCGAGTAGAGCATCCGGGCCTGCGGCGCCCGCCAGCCATTCCTGCGTCGAGAGGGTATTGTGCGGCAGCTCCTCTCTGGGGCGGTGCGGGGTTGACCTCCAGTGCGCGCCGCACTGCCCCAGAGACCGCACCAGATCGCGATCACATCAATCGGGCCTTCGCTTTCCGGCCATCGCGGATGTCGGGGCCTGGATGGTGGGTGCGGCGGGTCTAGGAGCAGCAATCTGGGAATCCGTGGCCGGCGCGGATGCGATCGGTCGGCAGTGGCACGTCGCTTGCGAACACGGGCTCTGGACCATCGGCTCGAGGTGGTTACCCGAGGGCTGCCATGACAGTGCTCTTCTCAAGGGCCTGCTCGAGGAGTTGGCCATCGATGGCAGGCTTGGTGCGGCTCGCAGGAGAGATCCCGAAAGCGGGCCCGATGGGCCTCGTGCGAGCCGACGTTCGTGCTTCTGCTGATCGGTACCCAGAAAGCTTAGTTGGGAGCGCGCCAGTAGGCCCGCGGCCCTTGGAGTTTATGTAGGCCAACGGCCACCTTGAGCCGGGGAGCGTGACAAGGCACAAATCTCCACCGGATTGCGACGGGGATCAAGTGACTCCTCGAAATGGAGCGTCTACACCCCTTCGGATCGGCCCGGCGCTACCGTCGGCCGGCAGAAGATCGCGACCGTCGTCCGCACCCGGCGTGCCGATAGGCCCCCGTCCTTGGGCCGAACTCTCAGGGCACTTGCCGACGGAAGCTGACCCGCAATTTCACCACTAGCCATTGACCCCAAGCGACGACGCCCGCCCTACTCTCGTCCGATTGCCCCGTGGCGTCGCCAAGGTCCAATCTAACCCTGTCAGAACGATAGCCGCGCGAAGAGATTGAACGTGCGCCCGTCGTTGAGCGTGTTGGTGATCCGTCCGAAGTTTCCCCCGCTCACTTCGTTGCCCGGATTGGCGAATTGCGGGGTGTTGAAGAGATTGATGGACGCGACGCGAAACAGCAGGCGGACCTTTCCTCGCAGGGTCCACTCACGTGAAACAGCGACGTTGATGTTGCGGATGCCGTCCTTGCGCTGTGTGTTACGGCCGATGCTGCCGGCTGCCTCAAGCGGTCCGACATACGCGAACGCCGAGCGCGGCAGGAGTGTTGTCGAGGTGTCTGGGTGATCGATGGCCCGCCCGAGTACCGATGGATCAACCACGTGCGGGCGGTCTGCGGACGCGCCGTCCACGTTACCGAATCCAGGCGCGTCGGAGCCGGTAAGGATAGTGAACGGTGTGCCGGTCTTGAGAAGGACGATCGCTGACACGCTCCAGTCGCCAAACACACGGGCACCGAGCCGCCAGGGCAACGGACTGCTCGGAAGGCTGTAGGAGAGGCGAGCCGTGGCCGCATGCGACTGGTCGAACTCGCTCAAGGCCTTCACGTCGGAGTGGACTTCGTGTTCTGACTGGCTCTGACCGTTCAATCCGTCAAGATAGGTCGCATTGTTCGCGTAGTGCGCTCCAAGGTCAATAGCCTTGCTCAGCCAGTAGGAGAACTCTCCGGACAGGCCCTTCCACTCGCGAATGCCGACTGTGACCCGACCGGCATCGAAGTATGCGCGCGAACCGTTCACGATGTGCCGGATTTGGAAGTAACGGTCGTCCGGTCGTCGCTCGTTGACAGTGCTCGTCGTGAGGGTAATCCCCTGGACGGGCCGGGCACGGTTGAGCATCCAAACCGACAGTAGGCGGTGGGTTCGGCTGCCCACGTAGCCGACTTGGGCGAACAGCGAGCGGGAGAAGGCCACCTCCCAGCTCGCGTTGTACTGGTGCGAATAGGGTAATACCAGATCCGGGTCGAAGCGGTTCAGGGAGCTTCGCACAGAGGGATCCAGGCCGTCAGTCGCGATTCCCGCCAGCGGATCGATCAGGTCGGGATCGACGAGCGTGACCAAGATGTTGCCGGGCGGATTGTAGCGTTCCTGGGTATAGGTAGCGGTGAAGATTTCCCCGAACGAGAGGCCGTACCCGACCCGGATCACACCCATTCCCGGCGAGCGGTAGGCGATGCCGACCTGTGGGGCGATGTTGTTCCAGTCGCTCCGGTACGGCAGCCGGGAAAGGCCATTCACCTCGGTAGGGCGGGTTGCCGGCTCATAACGCAACCCGAAGGAGAGAGTCAGGTCGGGGCGCAGCTTCCAAGTGTCACCGAGACCGAGACTCAGGCGCCAGAGCCGGAAGCCGCGGTGTGTCGAGCCGATGGACCGCATGAACCTAGTCGGAGTGCCCATACGGATGTTGGTCACCGTGTCGCGGCCAAAGTTGGCGTCGAAGGCCCAGAATCCACCGTGGACCGAACTCTCGACGCCGTTGAGGTGCTCCCGGCTCCCGCTCGCGCCAAAGACGAGCCGGTGCTGACCCCGCTCTACCGAGACCTGTCCAGCGAACCGGAAAAAGTTCTGTGCGCGATCGAAGGGGACGGCAGGCGAGCCCAACGGTTGCAGCTGACGACCGGTCCAGATCATCGGGCCGATCGCGGACTCTTCCTGAGTGAGGACGGAGGTGGCCCGACGAAACGCGATCGACAGGTCGGCGGCAACCTGCGGGGACCAAGTGTGGCTCCACGTGGCGCGCGCACCGTGGGAACCGGTAGTGGTATCGGGATTCTGGCCCTTCACCAGCTGGAACGCGTCGACTCGCTGGCGCATGAAGCGGTAGTTCAGGGCCACGCGGCTGCCGGTTCCCAACGGCAGGTCTAGGCGCCCACCGGCGGTGTCGTTGTCGATTGACTGTGGCGCATTCGTGTTGTGCGCCCTCGGATCAATGTCGGAGCGGTTCGGCACCTCGTTCGGGAACGAGTCGAGTATCCGGGCGACGAAGGCGCGGGTCGCTGGGTCGGTGGCCAGCGGCTCCCGTTCGTCAGGTCTTGGCATCAGGATGTTCCCGTTTACGTTTCCCCGTCTGCGCTGGCTTCCGGCATCGATGGCCAGTCCAATGGCCCGAGGCAGTGGAACCGAGACACTCACCCCATAGTTGTTCGATCTCGCCGGCTGGACCTTGCCAACTTGGAAGAAGGATCGAGCGGAAAACACGCTGTTGCCGTGGGTCTCATGGATCTCCCCGTGCCAGCGCCGGGCGGCGGGCGCGGCCAGATGGATCGGTCGCTGGACCGGCATGCCGAACTCGGTTCCGAAGTAGCCATTCGAGACCTCGAATTCGCGCACGATCGTCGCGGTGGTTCCCATGCGCACATTAATCTCCTTGAGGACGTTGTTGTCCACAAGGGTGAGCTGAACATTCTCGTTGCGCCGGCTCTCGCCGGCCTCGGTGTCAACCTCACCAAGCAGGTTCATTTCGGTGCGTGCCTGTCGGCGCTCCTGATCGACCTGGCCCGACGGCGAATCACCGTCATCGCGGACGGAATCGAGCCCGTCCCGGGGTTCAGCCAGCGTTTCGGTGGAGGACTCGCTCCCTTCGGGGGGTTCACGCTGAGCGAGCGTCGCTTCGCCTGCAAACAGGACCAACGCAAGCAGCAGGCCGCCCGAAGACCACAGCCCCCCAACGGTGAGTCCGCGTGGCGGCGGGGTGGTCTGCTGGCCAGATCCCACCGGGTATCGAGCAGCGGCCTGGGGCGACGGGACTCGCATGGTCGAAGCTTTCAAGGCTCTCGCCCCTTAACTGTAGGGCGAACAACAGTTGCGCGACCTATCAGATGAGGATCCAGTAGGGAGGGGGAGATCTGCGCAACCATCAGTAGACGCCGGGTCCTCGCAGCGATGGTGGAGTCACGGTTCGTCAAACCCACCGGAGTGCGAATCCTCAGGGAGGTCACACTGATTCAGCGCTAGATCGAGGAGTTCGGAGCCTGTGCTAATCTGCACTTCGTTCTGAGTCGCAGGGCTCGTAGCGTACCCATGTGACAAGCCGAATCAGGCGGTACGGAGGCCTCACGGGTCAGTGTGCGACGGCAGGCACCGCCCCCATGCCGCCACTCAATCAGGCGCTCACGGCCCTGACTGGCGGCAAAGAGGATTCGTTTGCGTATGGCAAGGACGAAGGCGCTTCCGCGAATCACCTCGTTTCAGCCGGACTATCCCTCCGCGGCCCACGTTAGCGGGAGGCGCGGCGCAGACCGTCGTCTGCATCTGCACCAGCAGGTCCTTGAGGAGATTGACGATCGCCCGCGAATCAGCAAGCGTCTCTCGATTGTGGCCCAGCAGATGGCTGCACTGGGGCGAAGCACCATCGTCAAGGGCTGCAGTGGCCATGCGAACAGGGGGTGGCGAAGGACACCGCTCGGTGGACATCACGGCATGCACTACTACCTGTGGTGGTCGCCTCAGGGCACTCGGCAGACCCGCAGGTTCGCGAGCCTAGAGAAGAACTCGATCCTGCTTCGCGCTGTCCGTCATCACGACGATCATCGGCCGCTCAATGCCGGCAGGCTGATGGACTACCACACCCTGGAATGGCAGGATCTTGACGGCGACTCTGCCAGCTGCTTTCAGACTCCGTGGACAGACGTTCAGGAACTGTTTGCCTTGGAGGACAGACCCGTGCGGCTGGTCTACGGCTATCCCGGATCGGGAAAGACGGTGGC
>JAJDWM010000374.1 GCA_022825595.1 Bryobacterales bacterium
TCGGTCACGGTATTCACCGGGCATGCCGCAGTGCATACAGATCCTCCCGCTCAATCCCTCGAAGAACGATTCAAGGCCCCACAGGTACTCCGTGGAATGATCAAAGTCGATCCGCAACTGGCCGTACTTCTCCTTCATGAACGGCAGGCGCGGCAGGACCGGATCAGCGTCCGCTACTCGGTCAGACTGTTCCGCTTGCAGGGTTGCGAACAAGGCCCGTACCAGTCCTGCCCAGCCTGCGTTTGAGGTCCAAGATTTCATCGCACGCTCGTCATCCTTCCCAGTCATCAACAGAGCCAAGCCATCCCGATCCTTTATTCCCGCCCACTGGGAGGATCTTGTGCAGCCCGTGTCCGCTCCCTTCGCCGTGGCAGAACCCACTTCCCCTGCACTCTCCGCAGCTGTGTCCAAGTCGTCGCGCTTGCCAGGCGACCCTTGCCATTTGCGCTCCAAGTTCACCATGCCCGTAACGCGACAGACCTCGCAACGACACCCGAGCAATCTGCCGTTACCGTCGCCGAAGGGATTGCCGCGCCCGCCACAAAGCTCGCACACCTCGGAGCTGACTGCCTTGGCGGCTTCGGCGAGTCCCCTACTGGCTTCGTTCGGATTGACGACCTCAAGATGGAGCCGCCCTTCCCGAACGCTCGCGGCCTTGAGCCGGCAACGATGCTGATCCGTAGAACAGTCTCGTTGGAGAGACTCCATCGCTTCCTCAACAATTGCGATCCACCCGGGTCGGTCCAGTAGTCCCTCTCTCACTCCTCTCATCCTACGAGCGATGGAACTTGATGCGCCCTCGAAGAACAATCCGCGGTTCGAGTCGAGCCAATGCCGTCATGATGCGTCCCTTCCAAACAGTCGCGCATCGGCGGCTGGCCAGCGACGCACTGGCAACGCCTAGCGTCCCACGGTCGGAGCCGCGCGTTAGCTTGTACATAGCCGTGAGCCTCCTGCCTGTGTTGATCTCCTCGCGTAGAGTCTGGGCCTGTCGGCCTAGGCTGCACACGCTCGGAGCGTGGAGGCCCAACAGGCGCCGACGTTCGCCAGTAGTGAAGCAGCCTTGCGCGCGTACCTCGCCATGGCAACGGTCAAGACGCACCTCAATACCGACGCACTCGTGTGGCATTCCCGCGACCGCCCTCCACTGTTCAGCAACGAATTCGCGCAGAGCGTTGAAGGCGCGATCGTCCAGCATGCTCGCCACCATTGTGCAGACGCTGCCACTGTCGCACTGTGGCGGGCGCAGCGACCGACTGCGGGGGCTGGCCACCAACCTGCTTCACGACCCGCCCAAACGGGTACCCAGGGAATCGAGCAGTCGAGCTGTTCGCTCCCCGAAGGGTAGTTGCTGCCAAGGTCCCATTCTGGATTGCCCACCACGATTCCCACGCCTCAACCAAACGGTTACAGCTGGACGGATAATGACTGCTTATCGGAACTAGCCGATCCCCGACACGTGTTCACCATCTTGATGGGCTGCGACGGAGTCGGTAAGAGCGCTTGGAAACGGGCCAACTATGATTCGCTGCCGGATCGGTACTTCGGTCAAAACTCTTTCGCTGGCGGTATCGGGGGCTGGAATAGCCCGGACGCCCGCGCCCGGACACGTACGTATGTCGATGCTCAGATCACGGAGGCGATCGACAGACAGCGGGACTTTCGCATGGGGAGGACCTACTCTGGCCTGCCCGGGCTGGCATTGGTGGACCCCGTCACTAATGCCGGGCATCGCACGGAAGCCGTCCACATCGGCACAGAAGACCCAAGCATCAACGTAGAGCGGATCAGGTTTCGCGTATTCGCTCGGACCGGCCATGAAGTGGACGCCACAAGGCTCACTACGCGATGGAAGAACGCCCTGACCAATCTTCGGAAGACCGCAGAGAGATTCGACCTACTGCGGATTCTTGACAACTCGCAGCATGGCGAGATGCCCGCAGTCGCCACAGCCGTGAGGTGGCTTCAGAGAGCGCCCCGAGCCTCTAGGGCCGACAAGCCGAAATGCCGGGACCGAAGAATCGGTGCTGACTGGAGCGCCCAGCCGAGGTGCCCGCCCCGCTGTCCAAGGCATTGCGCGAGTGCTGTAACGGGAAACGGACGACCGCCTGAACGCTCCTGACCGTTGGTCCGGCCGCCCGCTCAGCTGGGCCGCCAGTCGAGAATTCGGGACACCGCTTGTTGGTCCATGTCAGGAACTGCGGCGTGGTGGCCCTATGGCAGGATGCACCCATTTCCGTCAGGCAAGCCCTGCAAATCTCCCCAGCCGCATTCGGATGGTCGGCTGGCCCGCTCGCGACCGGACTTGTCGCTCAGTCCAGTCCGAGGTCCGGGAATACCACGGACAGGGACTCTGCATCCAGCGCAGCCGCAAACCCGTTGTCCAGGTCACTCGCAGAGGCCCCTGCGATCCTAGTGCGAACCGCAATTGGCAGCGGACCAAACCGACGCTCCAACAGCCTCGTCAATGCTCGGGCCAGCCCCTTGGCCTCGCCCTTGGCCAGCCCTTTGATCAGCCCCTTGGCCTCGCCACGATCGATGAGTTCCTGCACAACCTGTCCAACCACGGCTTCGCCCCTCCCCGGCTTAGCTTGCTCCGCCACCTTCCCTAGCGTTCTAGCGGGAATCTTCCATACGCCCATAAGATACAACAGGATCTGCTTCTCGAAATCCGAATTGTCAGGCGGTCCCGCCACCAGCTCCGGCAACAGCCGCATCTTGTCCGCTTCGTTTCCTACGTGCGCATGGCGCAGCGCGAGCAGGCCCGCCCGCGCACCCGGGTCCGTCGCCAGCCCTTCCACCGGGATCTCCCGAAAGACCCGCAGGTAGTAGCCGAACGACGGCTCCAAGGCCCGCAGCCGCTTGTCCTCGGTCGCCACCATTTCCGCGAGCGAACGCGGTGCCCCCCAGCGCTGCGCCCCGTGATAGAACACCAGCGGGATGACCGTCGGCAGCGCCCGCAGCCGGCCCGCCCGGCCCTGCGCGTACATCTTCAGGATGCGCACTTTGTAATCCAACACTTGCAGCGCAGTTCCCGGGTCCGGGTACGACTTGTGCTCCAGCAGCGCGTACACGAAGCCCGGCTGGCCGTCCTTCAACTTCACCTCGAACAGCTTGTCGCTCTGGCTGCTGCGCAGATCCTCGTCCACGAAGCTCCGGTCCAGCGGCACCGGGAGCTCGTCGGCCAGCAGCTCCGCCTGCCAAGGTTCCAGGTGCGCGCGCAGCACGGCCTGCGCGCGAAGTCCGTCTGACAGGGTGGCCTGGAAGATGCTGTCGTGTGGCTTGTTGAGGTCGAACTTCATGGATTGTGCGCAGTAGCCAGCCAGCAAAGCAGCGCTGGGCTTGGGTGTCGTAGATCGCGCGAGTGCTGAGACGGGAAACCAGAGTAGCGCCAGGCCGCTCCTGCCACCCGCTCAGATGGGCCGCCGATCGAGAATCCGGGACACCGCTTGTTGGTCCATGTCAGGAACCGTGCGCATGGCAACTAGGCTGAGACCGGCTGTGAGGTTGTTGCTGGCGCTGCTACGAGTCCCGCATGCCTGCAGGCAGGTGGGAGGGTGTAGCCGCCGTCGCAGGTCAGGACTCCGGAAGTCAGAAGCCCGTGGGACGTTGGCCGCGTCGCCGGCCTGTCTACCGAGGCCTACGTGTTCGGTCTTCGAGATGTCCGGTTCTACCGCTGAACGAGAGTGCGCAGCCAGTCGGATTGGTCTTGACGGGCCCGCGGGCGTCTTCCTCGCTGGCTTTGGACAAGGCAGCTCGGTGACCGCCTCGGAACCTTGTGGCCACCTTGTGGCCGGCATCCCTGCTCCCGGCTGAGTCGAACATATGCCTCTGTGCCTCCTGTCTCATTGCGGCGCGTGCCGGTACGCGGGTATGCTAGCGGTCTCCCATGACCTCGCCCGGGCAGCAGAAGCTTCCCTCTTCCCTATACTCCATCAGAGCAACAGCGGTGCTGGTCGCTTGGGGAGCGTTCTTGGGGGCTGGCGGTTCGACCTGCGCCGCCGATGCGGCAGCGCAAGGCAACCCGTTAGCACGGGACGAGAGCGCAGTTCAGGCTGGCGACGAACTATTCCACGAGCGCTGCGCGGTGTGTCATGGGCAGCGGGCACAGGGCGGAATGGCGTCCAACCTAGTGCAGACTCGCACTGTCCGACGCGGTTCTGAAGACGCTCTCTTCCAGCTGATCCGAACAGGCATTCCGGGGACTGAAATGCCTCCGCAGGACGATCTTCCCGACGAGCGGATCTGGCAGATCGTCTCCTATCTCAGGAGCATGGCCCTTCCAGGCCAGCAGCCGCCTCTTCCCGGCGATGTGGTGGCAGGGGAAGCCCTGTTCCGGTCGGCGGGCTGCGCGTCGTGCCACATTGTGAATGGGGCGGGCGGCTTCCTCGGACCCCCGCTGGACTCGATCGCAATCCAGAAGTCGAGCGAAGAGATTCGAAAGGATGTCTTGGAGCCCAGCGCCAGCCTAGCGCACGGGTTCGAGACGATAGGTGTGGAGACGGTCGACGGCCGAAGGATCGAGGGAATCCTCAAGAACGAGGACACCTTCCTCTTGCTTGTTCAGACGCCAGGTGGGGAGGTCCGGACGCTCAGGCGAAGCGAAGTCCACTCAGTCGAAGTGAGCCCCGAATCGCGGATGCCAGAAGACTACGCAACGAGGCTGTCCCAGCGCCAGCTCACGGACCTGCTGGCCTTCCTAGATCGGCAGAGAGACCCGTTCACTCCAGTTGTGCGTGGATTCTCCGTCTACTGATGCCTGATCCGCAATCCGCTGCCCCGATGTTTCGGACATCAGTGTTGGCCATCGCGTGTGCCCTGACTCTGGCGGCGCTTGCAGCCTCAGGCGGTGCTCAGCCCGTTGAGGAGCGCTACCGGAATCCGGCGAATTGGCTCAGCTACGACCGAGACAACACAGGGCGCCGCTATTCGGAGCTCGACCAGATCCATCAAGACAACGTTGCTCGCCTGGTTCCCAAGTGGATGTTCCAGTACAGCCCTCAGCAGAGGAGGAGCGAAGCGACTCCGCTGGTGCGCGACGGGGTGATGTACCTGACCGCAGGAGGGATGCGGGCATTCGCACTGGATCCAGTCACCGGCCGGTCTATCTGGCGCTTCGACTATCCGTACGCCCACGGAGAGGAGGGGCAGACACCAAACTCGAGCCGGGGCTTCGGCCTGTCGGGCAATCGCCTGTATCTCGCAACGCCCGACTGCCACTTGGTTGCGCTGGACAGCCGCAACGGCGCATTGCTGTGGCGATCGGCGGTTACGGCTGACCAGCCCTGCTTCGGCTCCACCGGCGCGCCCGTCGTCGTCAAGAACCGGGTGCTGGTCGGGATCCGGGGTGGCGACACCGGGCGTGTCCGTGGCTTCTTGGACGCGTTCAACGCCGAAACCGGCAAGCGGGAATGGCGGTTCTATACGGTTCCGGCACCGGGTGAGCCCGGGTCAGAGACGTGGCCCGACAACGACTCGTGGAAGGCGGGAGGGGGAACGCCGTGGACGAGCGGAACGTACGACCCGGAACTCGACCTTCTCTATTGGCCCACCGGCAACCCCGGCCCGAAGGATTTTGACGGCCGGAACCGGGAAGGAGACAACCTGTACACGGCCACGCTGCTGGCCCTGCGACCGGACGACGGCGAACTTGTCTGGCACTTCCAGTACACTCCACATGACGAACACGACTGGGACGCCAATCAGACGCCCGTTCTCATCGACGCCGCGTGGGAGGGCAACAGTAGGAAGCTCCTGGCGCACCCGAACCGAAACTCGTTCCTGTATGTATTGGACCGCGAGACAGGTGCGTTCCTGCGCGCGACCGAGTTCGCCAAGCAGACTTGGCTTGACCGCTTCACACCTGAAGGACGACCCATCCGAAGGCCTGGGGCGGCACCAAGCGCGAGCGGCTCGCTGACCTGCCCCGACATTCACGGCGGCACGAACTGGCAGTCGCCATCGTTCAATCCGGGTACGGGACTGCTTTATGTCATGGCGCGGGACGCCTGCGGCGTGTACTTCCGCACTGGGGCCAGCATCGACCACCTTGAGACTGGAGCTCAGAACTTCTTGCGAGCGATCGATCTCGCTACGGGGCGAATCCGCTGGGAGATTCCGCTGCGGGGCATTGAGAACCGCGAGGTCATGTTCGCTGGTGCCATGTCCACCGCCGGTGGTCTCGTGTTCTTCGGAAGCCGGGACGGTAACTTCATGGCGGCCGATGCCGAGACTGGGGAGATGCTCTGGCACTTCAACACGGGCGGCACGATTCGAGCATCTCCTGTGACCTACGAGGCGAACGGTCGGCAGTATGTCGCCATCACGACCAAGAGCGGGGTCTTCGCCTTTGGCCTGTACCAGGAGAATTAGCAACCTAGAGGCCGGCCGCTCTCCGGCATAATCGCGGGTCAGCCGGAAGTGCGCTGGGCATCGGTCTTACGGAATGCCCATAGCGGTCTCGGTAATCGGTGCCAGCCGGGCGTCCGGCCCCACCGTCAACTCGAAGATCAGCTTGACGCCCAGCTGGATCTCACGCCCGCCCCGCGCACCTAGGGTGCGACCGAATCCCGGCGTCCCGTAGAAGATGTTGGGGTTGAGGAAGTTCGGCGTGTTCAGCAGGTTGAAGACCTCCGCCCTGAACTGGAGGGTGGCCGATTCGGCCACACCAGAGTCTTTCGTCACGGAGAAGTCCACGTTTGCTAGGCCAGGTCCGGTGATTTTGTTGCGGCCGGCGTTGCCGAACGTTCCGTAAGGGGGCATGGAGAACGCGGACGGGTCGAACCATTGCTGCGGATCTGGGTTCGGAAGGTTCGGATCCCCGACTAGGTTCGGCCTGTCGCCGGCCCCGAATCCGTAGCTGGTGCGACCGGTGTTCGAATTGTCCAGGCCCCCCCGGCAGCGCAACGGTGTGGGGCTGGCCCGACTGCAAGGAAACGATTCCGTTGAGCTGCCAGGCGCTCAGGACAGCGGCCTTTGCACCAGTCCAGCTATCGCCGACGGAGCGGCCCGGCCCGAACGGAAGTTGGTAGACTGAGCGGCCCGTGAATCGGTGCGGCACATTGCAGCTCGACCTAGTGCGCATGGAGGACGTTCGCGGCCCCCAACACTGGAAGACCCAGGCCTGCGGGCCGCCAGGGGCCCCGGCTCACCCGACGCGTCGCCCTGACCCACGCGCAGCTTGATTCTCTGCTCAGGCCAACTCGCCCGGGTCCCTCCGCCACTCGATCACATTTCTGCGCTGGAGCTTGAACGCGGACTGGGAGGTCACCCTGGAATT
>JAJDWM010000547.1 GCA_022825595.1 Bryobacterales bacterium
GCCCAGTGGCGCTCGATCGCGAACGGCACGCCCCGGTAGATTCGGAGGGTTGTGAAGACGCCCCATCCCGTAAAGAGGCCGACTTGGCCAGGGCGCAGCGCCGCTGAGCCGCTCGGGATCAGCTTCTCGTTGTGGAGCACAAGGTTGTGGATCACATGCTCATTATCGGGCGGCCCGGGCCGAGCTCGCTCGCGGTGCAAATCAGCACTAGCCGGCGTAGAAGAGGCTGAGTCGGGAAAGCCCCAGCGCCTCCAAGCTCTTGCGGCGCATGAAGCCCCTCTCGAGGGTCGATAGTTGGTCAGGGCTCATCCTCCTGCGGTACGGCCGCAGCTGGCCGTCGAGATCCCGCCGGATCGCGAGCAGCTGGTCCTCGCTCAGCGAGAGTGTGGCGACTGCGACGACCCGGTCCTCCAACGAGGCAAGCCGTTGCTCGACGGCCTCCAGGTCTTGGAGCTGGCCCGCGGACGCCTTCTCGGAAAGACTCCGCAGGGTCCTCGCCGCGTCCACGAACAGCTCCGATCCGATCCCGTGGGCTTCGGCCGCTTGGGACAGCTGCTCCGCTCGCTCGTCGAAGAACGACGCCAAATCCACCCCAGGCATGCCTTGGTTCACCGTAGATATGGCTGGAGGAGAGCCACGAGCAATGTCGCGGGCCGCAGCGTGGACTTCCTGCGCACAGTAGGCCAGAGAATTCACCCTTGATCGCCGGCCGGACCTGCGGGCGTGGTACTTCGCGAAGGCCCGGTCTATGCCATGCAGCACGGCCTCTAGCGGGAGGCCAGCATCCTTCCAGGACTCGACCAGCACCCAATCCAGAGGGGACATCATGAACATGCCGCTGTTCCGAGCGAGCCGGAAGCGGTCCTCAACCTCAGAGAAGTAGCTGAAGCGCTCTGCCGGCATGTCCCGCACAAGTCACAAGTGCAGGGCGTTGAAGACCATCTTGAAGGTGGCATTCGACTGCCCTCGGTACTGGGGCTTGATTCCGAATAGGATCACCCTGCCGCTGCCTCCCTGCACATCTAGCCCGGCCGCGCGGCGCGCGCGCCGCGCCTCCCCAAGCAGCCAGCCCGATGCGACCACCTCCCGTTGGGCGAACGTCAGAGCCGTCCTCACGCCCGGATCAGGCCGGCGTCCGATCCGGAAGACTGGCCCCCTCTCAAACCAAGCCGCCTCTCGGCGGCGCATTCCTTTGCAAAGCGGGTGCGACAGGTCCGCCTCGACGTTCACTAGAGTGCCCGGACCGAAGAACTCTCGATTCCCCAACCCCTTCACGACATTCTCCACCGGCAGCCGCAGGCGATCGGCAGCGTATTCTGCGGCACGGTTGAACGCGATTAGCGTGCCGCCTCCCTCAACGAAGCCTGCCAAGCCCTCCGCACCGGCATCGTCGATGCCGTCACGGTACTCCGGCGGGATGGCGTCGATGTCGGCCCAGCGCCGGTGGCGGTGACCCTTGTCCAAGATTCCGGGTTCGGCGTCGGGAAGGATGAGTACATCAAATTGGTCGGCCAAGCCCGACACCAGATCATCGTTGCCGACGGATTGATGGGGAATCTCGTACCACTCCAGCAGCCACCGTGTCCACCCTTCAGAGATTAGAGGGACATGTCCGGAGTACAGCGCCACCCTCGGCGATTCGACCTGCGGATGTTCCTCCAGCACTACTTCACTCGGGCTGAAGACTACTCCCAACTCATCCGCGAGCGACCGAAGCTCCTCGCGCACGGTCCCATCCGCGGCGACCAGGAAGGCGCCGTCTGATTGCCTGCGGTGCACTGGGACCCCATCGGCCAGCAATCGATTCACCGCCAGCCAAGCCAGGCCCTGATTGGGTGAGAGCGCGACCTGGCCCGCGTCCGCCATGCCTCCCTCCGGCCGCCCTACGGCCCCGGCCGGCTCGGTCTGGATCTCCATTTCCCCTTCCATCGGACGTACTTCCACACCCATCAGCAGCGCCAAGCTGTGCGCGGTCGCGTCGTACGGCGTGACGGGCGGTCCGCCGGGATAGGCTTCCGTTGCCGGGTATTCTTGGCTCGACAGCAATGTTCTCGCATACGCCCCGTAGGGCTGGTCGAGCCGCACAATGTAATCTCCGGCGCGCATGGCGGGATCAGCGTCGGCCCGATCCTCCAGCACCCGTTCGATCTCTACGTCCCCCAGTTGCAGCGTTCGCAAGAGGCGGAGTGCCGCATGCGGATCGTGCTGCTCCGTCGGCACCAGAAATGCCCTGCCCCGACCGCGCCCGACCACGCGCCGACCGATCTTGTAGAAGTTGTGCAGCAGGTCCCTGCGGCGTAGCGCCGCCGTGTAAAGGACGGACTCGAAAGCGATGAGCTGGTAGTCGACAATGTCCGGCAATCCCCATCTCCCTCCCGACCAAGGCTCCAAGAAGTTCCAGCTCGCGCGGGTGGCGTTGTAGTTCCTTCCGCTTGTCTCCAGTTGGTCTGGGGTAACCGTTATTGGTGAAGCGAACTTCGCGCCCGCGCTTTCGCTCAGCAGCCTAAGCGCCCCGTGGTAGCTCTGATAGTGGCGCGCCGGGGAAAAGTAGTCGTAAATGCCATTCACCAATACGCCGGTCTTGCCCGCGGCGGTGAGGTCGGAGGCCATCGCCGTGCCGAATGCGTTGACCTGCTGAACGATCAGCGGATCAATGTTGGGATCGATCGGATCCACCCAGGGCGGCACGAACATGCGAGCGCCGCGCGGCCCCATCTCGTGCACGTCGTAGACCACCTGAGGGCGCCACTCGTTGTGGACGTTCTTCACGACAAGTTGCGTCTCGCGCTGGCTGAGCATGTACCAGTCACGGTTGAGATCGTGACCGGCGTAGCGGTGGTAGAGCTCCGCAAGGGGCGCACCATCGAACGGCCCGCCTACCCAGCGCATGTACCAATCGCGCACCTTGTCAACCCCATCGGGATTCAGGGACGGCATCAGAAGCAGGATCGTGTTCTCCAGGATCTCGCGATTACGTGGAGTCGACTGCGTGATTAGGGTGTGCGCGAACTCCACAGCGGTCATTGTGGAAGCAACCTCCGAGGAGTGGATCGAGCATGTGATCACGACGGCAGGCTTGCCCTCGTCGGCTAGCCTGAGCGCCGCGTCCGGGTCAATCCCACGAGGGTCGGACAGCGTTTGCAGGATCCCCTTGTAGTGCTCCAAGCGAGCGATCGTGCCGGGCTCTGCGATAGCCACTAAGATCATGGGCCGACCCTCGGTCGTCTGCCCGATCTCGTCGACGCGCACCATGGCGCTGCCCGCCTCCAGAAGCCCAAAGTACTCGACGACGGCCGACCAAGAGACAAGGCGGCGGTCGGCGCCCATTCGATGCCCGAAGTGCTCCTCGGGCGTCGGCACTGCGCTCCAGAGGGAATGCGCAATCAGCAGAAGTGCCAACGCCCTCATCAGGAGTCCTCAACTAGTTAGTTTGCACCAAGCCGATGCGGACCGGGCGCGGCAGCCTTCCCTTCCGAATCGGCGTCGCCAGAATAGGGGCGGGCCGCCGCCCCAAACGCCTCGCGCCGTCCGACCAAGGGTCGGCGGCTACACCGCGATCACCGCTGCTCCGACCAGAGTACCGGAGGAATCGCCACGGACAACGAAGAGCCGGCGCCGTGCTCGTGGATCTGCAGGCTGCCCCTGCGTACCAAGACATCCGCGACGCCGCGGTATCCGGCTGGGATCTCAGCGAGAAAGCCAATGTAGGACCGAGTGGAGCTCTCGGCAGTATCCAGATACTCGACGATCGGACGGCCGAAGACCCTAGCCTTACGGACCAAGTCGCCGAAGGGGCGGTGCAGGCCGGTCGTGCCGAACTCCAAGCCCCGAGCCAGTGGCCGTCCAGACTCCACGCGTCGCCAGATGTTGAGCCAAGGGTATTCTTCGCTTTGCCACAGGTATCCGATCAGCAGGCCTTGCCCAGCGTTGCTAGCTGTGACCCAGCCGATCGGGGCATCCACCACGAAGGAGACCACCGCTGGGTCGTGGTCATCCGTGAGCTTCCGTAGATCCACAGCCTGGCCATCCTTGAGGGCGTTCGGCCAACGCACACTTGGCTCCTCGGGATTTGGCATCGAACCGCCCTGCATGAAGCCCTTGCTTGCGTTGGAATCGACCACGACGGTCTCGTCTAGGAACGGCGGGCCGAGAGTCGGATGCTGGACGATGTTGTACACGCGGCCAAGCTTGTTTCGGTTTGTGACGGTCTCGACGGCTCGGAACCAAGCCCCGTCGGATGCAATCTCCAGCCAGCGCTCAACGCGCAGGCCGGCCATTGGAAGGTCCGCGGCCATGTGCACGGAAGTCTGTGTCGCATGGATCACTTGCCACGCCACCTTCGTTGCTTCTCCATGGCCCGGCATGCCGTTGGCGGCCTCTGCTTCCGACGGGAGCCCCCAGCGGTCCAAGCACAGGAAGTGGCTCATCGAGCGAGGCTCGTCGGCTGGACCCTCGTTGGCCCAGCGGAGGGGGTTCAGACCGTGTGCCTTGATGTGGAAATCCACGATGGAGCCCCCCAGCACATCTACGACGAGCTTCGCGTTGGCTCCTTCGAGGACGACTGATCGCCGCGCCTCGATCACCTGCTCGCTGCCACAGGACGCCACGACCGCAAGTCCAATTGCGAGACAGCCGGGTAGCGAGCGCATCGGTAGCAACACCGGTAGATCCGGTTAGATTGATCGTATCGCGGCGCGGTCCCGCCTCGTCGCAGGGTGCCCGAGAACAGGGTCGATCTGCCCCGCTTGGGGACCGTGTATCTGCCGGTTCTTTTCCCCGTGCCGAGCCTGTCGGGAGACCAACACTCAGCCACGCATCGTCGCCACGACGGCCCAATCGGACACAGGATGATCGTCCAATCGGCCCACTGGCGTCATTTGTCGGGACGACCACAGGACCCTGTAGACCAGTCAAACAACGATCCCAACGCCCCAGTGGCGTTCGTGGCAAACGCGCGGTCAGATTCGTGGCGATTGCGGAATTGCGTCTGCCCCAGTCCACCAGACCTCGGCTAGCCGCCGACGGCCCGCTCACGCTGATTCATCCAAGTCTTTGACCGCGGGGCCCCAACCCCGTTGACAGTGGCAGTTCATGGCGCGTACGATGCAACCGAGCGGGAGACTGGAATCCCGTCCGACAGACGTCACGTCGGGGGGACGGGCGGCCCACGGACCCGGCCCCTTGTTCCCTAGCGAGCGGGTGGGTAGCGCGGGCGGTGTGGTGCTGCCAATATTTCCCGCCGCTGCGTTGAGTCCAGACAGGCCGGATCGGGTCCGACGGATCAAGCTTGGCGGTGGCTGTCGAGTCCGGACGTGCTCTGCTCACTCCCGCCCCACCCGGGCAACCGGGCCAACAAGATGCGCACACGCCGTTGCCGCTTCCGCAATTCGGCAGAATGGCCCGGCATTCCCCAAGGACAACGGTGTCCCTCAAGCACCGGTTCCGGACGAATTGGCGATAGACCAATTCTCGTCACGACCCGACACCAAAGGAGGTGAGCAACCCATGACATCTCTATTTCGACGCAGGCCAACTCGACTGGTCGCGCTCTCCCTACTAACGCTGGCACTGGCATCCTCATCGCTCGGCCAAGTTACGACCGCGACCATCTATGGGCGTGTCCAAGATCCGACGGGGGCTGTTATCCCAGCCGCGGAGGTGATGGCGGTAAACGACCTCACCGGTATCGCAAAGACGGCGACCAGCGATGCCCGGGGCGAATTCACGATCCCGTTCCTGACGGTTGGCGAATACACCCTCCGGGTAACCTCCAGCGGATTCAAGACCTACGAGCAGAGTGGCCT
>JAJDWM010000325.1 GCA_022825595.1 Bryobacterales bacterium
GGATCGCACGGCAACGGTACGCTGTCGTGGAGCAAGCCTTCGGCAGACTCCGTCCCGGACCGCTACCGCTACGATCCCGCGAATCCCGTGCCTAGTCTGGGCGGCGCAAACTGCTGCGGCGTAGGCACCGCGTCGGGTCCCAGGGACCAGAGGCCGATCGAGCATCGGCCGGACGTTCTTGTCTACACCTCGGAGATCCTAGAAGAGCCGCTGGACGTGATCGGACCGCTCAAGCTGGTGCTGCACGCCTCCTCCAGCGCCGCAGACACCGACTTTGTCGCCAAGCTGACTGACGTGTACCCGGACGGCCGCTCGATCAATGTCGCCGAGGGGATTCTACGGGCACGGCATCGGGAGGGCCTAGCCAAGCAGGTCCTGATGGAACCGGGAGCGGTGTACCGAATGGAGATCGACATGGTCGGAACGGCGAACAGCTTCCAACCCGGCCACCGGATCCGGGTGCACATCACGAGCAGCCACTTCCCGCAATTCGCCCGCAATCTCAACAACGGGAAGCCGTTCGGCACGAGCGACGACGCTGTTGTTGCAAACCAGACGGTTTGGCACTCGGCCGAGCGCCCGTCGCACATCGTCCTGCCGGTAGTCGGTCCCTGAGGCAGTCGAACCAGACCGCGACCAAGCCCCTGGCCTGGTGCCGAGGTTCGCCAGAGCCAAACGAAGGGAACGCGCAGCAGCGCAGGCCCAATGGCCTCGGGAAGCGAACCAAAAACGCGCCGGCCAGCTGGAGCAATTGGAGCGGGAGACGGGGATCGAACCCGCGACATTCAGCTTGGGAAGCTGACGTTCTACCTCTGAACTACTCCCGCACGTGCGCAGTCTATCACACGTCCTGCGCAAGTTGCTGGAGGACTGTCACGCAGGTTCGCATCGCTGAGCCCCGATCGGAGACCTGCCAGAGCGCGGGCCGCAATGGCCTGGCATGCATGGCTCACGCGAGAGTCCCATACAATCGCCATTAATCATGCTCAGCGTCTTCTCCGCACCATCCCGCTACACCCAAGGGGTGGACGCAACCAAGTCCCTAGGCGCCGAGATGGAGCGTATTGGCCTCCAAGGCCCGGCTCTTGTACTCGCCGGGCGCAGCGCGGCGGCCCAGCTCGGCCAAGTCTGGAGGCAGACGTTCGGCGATTCCGGCATAGCCTACGGGGTGGAGGCCTTCGCTGGGGAGTGCAGCCACCGGGAGATTGAGCGTGTCAAGACCGTCGCCGCAGCGGCCAAGGCCGCAGTGATCGTCGGTGCCGGCGGAGGAAAGGTCCTCGACACGGCGCGGGCAGTGGCCGCGGAACTGGACCTGCCGGTAGTGAACTGCCCGACCGTTGCGTCCAGTGACGCCCCCTGCTCCGCTCTGTCGGTGCTTTACGACGAGCAGGGAGTCGTCGTGGACTATCGGGTCTACGGCCGGAATCCGGATCTCGTATTGGTTGACACCCGAGTGATCGCGAACGCGCCGCCAAGACTGCTGGCCGCGGGAATGGGGGACGCCCTCGCAACAGTGTTCGAGGCCCGCACCTGCGTCGAGGGTCGCGTAAAGAACATGCGCGGAGGGGCGTCCACGCAGAGTGCCCTGGCCCTAGCCGAGCTCTGCTACCGGACGCTGCTGGAGGATGGACGCACCGCGATGGATGCGGCGACGAACCGCGCCGTCAGCCCGGCTCTCGAGCGACTGGTGGAAGCCAACACCCTGCTGTCCGGATTGGGCTTCGAGTCGTCCGGGCTGGCCGCCGCGCACTCGGTGCATAACGGCCTCACAGCAGCAGGCGGTACACACCCCTACTACCATGGCGAGAAGGTCGCATTCGGGACCTTGGTCCAGCTGGTTCTGGAAGGCAAGCCGACCTCGCTGATCCAAGAAGTACTGGCATTCTCGACATCGGTAGGACTGCCGATCACGCTGGCGGACGTGGGGCTTCCTTCGTGCGGCGACGAGGCCTTGGAGCGCATTTCGCGACGGTCAGTCGCACCGGGAGAGACCATCCACAACGAGCCGTTCGAAGTAAGCTCCGGAGCCGTCCGGGACGCCATTGTGGCCGCCGACGCAATCGGCAAGCGCTGGAAGCTCGAGCGGAACAGCTGATCCTGGGATAGCCCCAGATTTCGAAGAGTCTCTGGACGGTCGCCCGATATGGAGGTCAAGCCCTAGCGTTCGATCTGCGCCGTCTCCTTGACCCAGCCCCCTATGGCGGCGTGGGTCTCTTTGATGCGGATGACGTCACCGTCCATGAACGTCACGAAGAGGATCTCTCCGGGCGGCTCGCCGTAAATCCAATCCTCTGTCTGAAGGCCGTCCTTGAAGTCCCGAACCTTCTTGTTGGGCAAGCCCTTGGAGAGCAGGACCATTTCCTTGTCCATGCCCTCGACAACTTCGTTGCGCTCGATTGCCTCGCGGTACTTAACGTCGATGGTGTCCAAGTACAGTTCGGTCGCTGTCCGCTGCTCGAAATCAAGCACGGGCTTGAGCATCTCCTTGAAGTCATGCGCGGACTTGGAGGGCACAGTCTCGGGGAATACGAGCGCAAGCTTCGTGCCTCCCGGTGCGTGGGTGACCTGATTGGCACCGAGGCTCGTGCCGCGAGCGCCGGCGCCCGCCACCTGGATGCGGTGCCACCAGCGGCGCCCGCCGCTGATGCCGTAATTGATCTGCATCACGAGGCGCTTGCCCTCGAAGGTCACTGCCGTGATCTGGACCAAATCCCCCATTCGCGCCGCCGGGCCGAACCTTTGCATGGCATCCGACCACTGCTCTCGGTCGTACTGCCCGGTCGGGCGCAGCACGAGAGCCTTCTTGGACCTCGGGATTTGGACCTTGGCAGTGCCGTACTCGGCGCTCAGGTTTCGGATCAGTTCAGCCCTCTGCGCTGGAGTCAACCGCTCCTGCCCTAGCCCCGCCTGAGGTGTCGCCACCAGAGCCGCACCCACCAGCGCGGCCAGCGTGAGCCGGCCCGCGAGCCGCCCGCTCCCAGAGCATCGGGGCCGATTCGCCGACCGGCAAGTAGCGCAACACAGCCACCAGGCCAAGCAACGCGCCTGTTGCCAGCAGCCCACCCTCGAATCCATAGTCGCCGCCTGTGACCCAAACCGGTCCTTCGAGCGCGAGGCTCAAGTCCGTCAGCCTCATTGTAATCCCTGAGGTGTTGACTCCGAGGCCCACCTGGGTGAGATTCCACCCCAAGTGCAGGCCGACCGCCAGCCAGAGCGACCGACGCCACAGTACGGCGAGCGCGAATGCGGCACCGAAGAGTCCGGTGTTCCACTGCGCCAGCGCAGTCACGCCGGGGTTGCCCCCGTGCAAGAGTCCGAACGCGACGGATGTGACCGCCACAGCGGCAGGGGCGCCCAAGGCGCGGGCAAGGAATTGAAGCGCTAGGCCACGAGCAAAGAGCTCCTCGCCGAATGCACCCACCGTCAGCAGTGCAACGCCGCCCGCACGCCACCCCCGCCAGTCAAAGCGGATTGCCTCGGGGTCGATCGGCCGGTACTCTCCTACTCCTGCCGCCAAGACGGTAAGAACCAAAAAGGAGCAAACCGCGGCTGCGGATGCGAATCCCCATGGGAGTGCCACTAGGCCGGTCGGCCGCAACCCGATCCCGCCCCAGCTCAGCGCGCGGCTGGCAGCGATGGCGCAAGCGGTGACTGCTAGGCTGCCACACGCGAGGGGGATGGCGCTAAGGGCGACGAGATTGGTCGTCAGAGAGGCGGCGGCCCAAGCGGTCAGGCCGCCACAGACCAACGTGGCCACAATGACAGCGCTGGCCAACGCAAGGTCCCAAAGGCGACGGGTACGGGCCGGGGCCGGGATCCTCATGGGCATGCATCCACAGTAGAGACGGTCGGTCGCCCAGAGCCACCGGAAGCGGATTCGACGGCCAACGTGCCGCGTTGACACCCCGGCGGGCGGCGGGCTATTCTGGAACTTAGCGGACCAGCATGGCAAACCACAAGTCAGCGTTCAAGCGCATGCGCCAGACGGCCAAGAGAACCGCCCGCAATAGGGCGGCAAAGAGCCAGCTTCGTACCAAGCTCAAGAGGTACCGAGCA